>NZ_CP017705.1:2492500-2570000 GCF_002706795.1 Brevibacillus laterosporus DSM 25 | reverse complement strand
AGCAGCAAGTACAGTTGCAGTAGTTGTACCGTCACCAGCAATATCGTTGGTTTTAGTAGCAACTTCTTTAACCAATTGCGCACCCATGTTTTCATAAGCATCTTCTAATTCGATTTCTTTTGCAATTGTTACACCATCATTTGTAATCAATGGAGAACCGAATTTTTTTTCTAGAACAACGTTACGACCTTTAGGTCCTAATGTTACTTTAACTGCATTTGCAAGAGTTTCTACACCGCGCAACATGGAACGACGTGCATCTTCGGAGAACTTGATTTGCTTTGCCATCTAATACTCAACCTCCAAATTGAAATATGTGTTTAGGGTAACTCATTATGTTACGGTACCTTAGCCGATAACTGCTAAAATATCGGACTCACGAAGTACCAAATATTCTTTGTTGTCCAGCTTAACTTCTGTACCAGCATATTTAGAGAAGATTACTTTATCGCCTTCTTTTACTTCTAGGGCGATACGCTCACCGTTTTCAATGCGACCAGAACCTACTGCAACAATACGACCTTCTTGTGGTTTTTCCTTTGCAGTATCAGGCAAAACGATACCACTAGCAGTTGTTTCTTCTTTAGAAATTGGTTCAAGTACGACACGATCACCTAATGGCTTCAACACAAAAAACACCCTCCTCAAAGATAGTACATAATTTTTCTTAAATGGTTAGCACTCACCATTAAGGAGTGCTAACACCCAATTCCTATAATAATAAATCACTGAATGCTTTGCAAGTATTTTCAAGCACTTTTACAGACAAAAAGACTTCAATTCCTGTAAAGGCTGAAACTAAGCATCCAGTCTCTTGATATATATATCTTCTGGGACTCTCTTATTCCACCTTCTTTTCTTTTATACAAAACTCTATTTTTTGTTCTATACTGCACAATATGTACTTATAGATAAAGTAGAGAAAGATTTGCTAGACTGCGAGGAGGAATAACATGCCTAAGAAAAGCTGGTTTCTTGTTACAGCTCTTGGACTTTCACTTTTTGTTTTGTTACAAGCAAGCTCTCAATCCTCACCTGAGATGAAAACCAATATGCAAATGATCTTTTCCCCTCTTTTTACGAAAACAAGCACGCTACATACACCAGAACCTAACAATTATACAAATGGTACTTCCACTAGTGTGATTGAAACGGTGAAGGAAACAGCTAAAGCCGTCTTCCTAACAACGCTGACACCTGGACACACCGCATCTGCTAAAATGCCCCTTGAACAAAATCAACAAATAGCTACTCCTTCTATTAAACAAATTTCATCTGCCAAAGAAAAAATGCAACAAGCCTCAACAAAGCCCACTACGGCTGCGCCCACTCTTTTTGAAGTCTCTTTGCATATGAGTTCTCAGCAGGTGGAAGCTACATTAGGTAAGCCTGATCGCCGAGAACCCAGCTTATTTGGGTATGATTGGTGGATTTATAACAAACATCCTGATCGTTATGTACAAGTTGGCATTTTAAAAGGGAAGGTATTAGACGTCTTTTCTAATAGCCCGAAAGCAGCATTGACCAATCAAATACGTATCGGTACTTCATACGATATGCTAAAAAGGAGTTATTCTTTACAGGAGGGCGTTACCTTTTCTTATGAAGATACGTTTGTTGAAATAAAAAATGATCGAGCAGAGCGACCATTGCAACTTGTGGGAGATGTTCCTGTTTTATTTTACTTGGACAAACATAATCAACAGAAGGTTACTGGTATCCGTATCATAGACAAGCTAGTTCTGCTTCAAGGTGGATTCTACGAAACAAAGTGGACTTATACAGGGGAAGCACCCAATTTCACTCCCCCTATCCCTGATGCCAAAAGTCAGGAGGAGATTAATCGAGCTATGGAACGGCAGATTTTAGATTTGACCAATGTAATTCGCTATCGTTATCAAATTCCACCGTTACGTTGGAACGAAAAAGCAGCCGTCACAGCCCGTAATCATAGCATCGATATGCAACGCAATCAATATTTTGATCATATCTCCGCGACAACAGGCTTATCCCCATTCGATCGACTGAAGGAAAATGGTCTGTCCTATCAAATGGCTGGAGAAAATATCTCCGCAGGATTCCCAGATGCCATTGAGGCATACCAAAGTTGGTTAAATAGCTTAGGCCATCGTAAAAATGTGCTTGAAAAACAATTTGAAGAACTGGGAGTAGGCGTCTCTTCTGACTACTTTACCGAAAACTTCGTTAAACTCTCTTCAAACAAATAGGCTATCTCTTAATGAGTTCACGGATTGTACCGACATCTCTAGTAAACTCTGCCAATATAGTTTCCTCACGATGATTATGTAGAATAAGCCACGGTTTCCGTTTACTATTTTTTGGCATAACAACAAAAACTCGTGAGATATTATCTTTAATTTTTTCTTTCGGGACAGATAACTCTATTGGTGGGTCTACTGGGATTTTTAAAATATAACAATGCTCCAGCTCTGGACTAATATCTTGGACTCTCCCACTCACTGAGTGTAAGATCGTTTGAGCTTCCTTTTGAAAGCGGGTGCTATTTGAATAATGGGATACAACCTTTTGTTGGTCACTATCAAATAGCTCTACATTCTCTCCAGCTATCTGGGCCCCACCTGAATCATTTCCTGTAGGGGAAATGTTAGTTGCCGCTGCTTGTTCACCCTTATGCAAGAATGGGAAGATCCCTGGAATCGCACCTGCCTTCATCATAGTAAAACCAGCCACCACCGCCGATACGGATAAAAAAATAGCTGATACTACAAACCACTTTCTTTTGTTCATTGATTTCACTCCTTTTTCAAGCCATTTCGTCCATATAGTATTCGCCCGAGAAAAAGGTGCTATACAGAGAAAACATTTGTAAATCGTTAGACTTCAACTAAATATGCAAGAACCCCCTCCTGAAGAATATCAGAAGGGGGTTCTTGTAATTTCATTAAAACTAATCATCACTACTTAAAATACCTAAAAGACGGAGTAACGATAAGAACAAGTTAATAAAATCAAGGTATAAGGAAATAACTGCCATTGGGATATCATCATCTGCTACCCCGTGTTTGAACTGCGACACATCATACAGGATATATCCACTAAAAATCACAATCCCGCCAGATGCCATTAACAGCTGCATTCCCGTTCCTAATGTAATAAACATATTTAGTACCTGTAACAAGATCAATCCAATAAGAGCTGCAAACAAAAAACCGCCTATTGAACTAAAATCGCGTTTGGACACATAAGCATAACCAGCCAATGAGATAAAGATAACCGTAGTGATTAAGAAAGCTGCGTTAACCAACACGGCTCCGTTTTTCATCGCGTAGTATTGAAGAGTCGGCCCAAGTGTGATCCCGCTAATGAAAACAAAAGCAAATAAGAATCCATATCCGATTCGAACACCTTTTCTACGCATAAAAAAGGCACCGATCAGCATTAGCAATTCAACAACCACAAGTGGCAGGATAAAGGCTGGAGGAACAAACATTGTACCTACAGCACTACCAATCGTAGACACCAGTAGTGAAATCGCAAACAATCTTAAAATTTTAGGAAAGTTACTCTCTTCCCTATACACTTGCTCCGAATAATTTTCGTTCAAGCTTCAAGCACCTCCAATATTTGTCTTCTAATAAGAATCGTACCGATTCATGACAAGTTCTGCAACTATATTTACACAAAAAGAGCATAAATATAACCTTATGCTCTTTGAAATAATGCTATTTAATTTCAGAATCAGCTTGATCTTCTACCATTCCGTATTCACGTTTCCACGCTTCATCTTCTTTCAACTGTCGACGATAGATAATTTTAGAAAGGAACACACTAATCTCATACAAGATAAACAATGGAATCATTACGATAAAGTCACTCATGAAGTCAGGAGGTGTAATCACAATCGCAATAAAAGCTAAAATAAAATATGCATATCTTCTGATTTTAGACAGCCTTACCGGATTGATAATTCGCAACCTTGTTAGCAAAATCACCAAGATCGGGAGTTCAAACAGAAATCCAAAAGGTACAATCATATTAAACATAAACGAGAAGTACTCGCCTAATCCCCACATGACTGGAGTACCCAACTGAACGTTGATATTAGTCATAAACAGAACTACTATCGGGAACACAACATAATATCCAAAGGCTAATCCAACAAGAAACAAAAGACAAATAACTGGAATAAATGATAGGGTTAGTTTTGTTTCATTCGGCTTTAAACCTGGTTTAATAAATGCCCACAGTTGCAACAAAAATACCGGTGTAGTTATTATCATGGAAACCAAAAAGGCAAATTGCATGTACACCTGTAGAGCATCGGAAGGTTTCAAGGAAACTAACGTATTCATTGAAAGATTAGCCATAGGCGTTTGCTGTAAATACATAACAACTGGCCCGGCGTAGTAAAGTCCCACTGCTAATCCGATAACAAAAACGAGTAGAACAATTAACAGACGATTACGCAATTCGCCAATATGTTCCCATAAAGTCATATCTCTTTGTTTGCTCATCCAACCTGCCTACCTTCTTATTCTTACGCTTTTGGTTCGCTGGAAGAGGACGCTTCTTTACGTTCCTGCTCGATTTTTGCGCGAATCTCCTTTTCTAGACGTTCGCGTTCGAAACGCTCACGAATTTCACGCTCCAACTTTTCACGATCGATTTGCTCGGAAGCCCCCACTGTATCGGCTGGTTTAGCAGTCGCTGCTACCATCTGCTGTTCAGTTGGCTTCTCATTTTTTTTCTCGTCAAAATCATCATTAGCAAGTCCACTTGTAGCTTTTTTGAACTCTCGCAAAGTACTACCCATAGCTCTCCCTAATTCTGGTAGCTTTTTAGGTCCAAAAAAGATTATGGCTAAAATGATTAATATAACAAAACCTGAAGCTCCAATACCACTCATAATAAACAACTCCACTCATTTGATTATTAACACTTCCGTAACCCACCATAACCAAGTCGTGTCATATCATTTTCTTGGATGCGTTCTCCGTACAGGATTCTAGGTAAAAAAACATCAAACGATGTAACAGGCTCATGCATCACCGCTCCAGGTAACCCTAGAATAGGGGTATCTCCTTTATATGCGATCATTAGCATGGAACCAGGTAACATCGGCGTCCCATAACGTATAACATCAGAACCTACACCAGCAATGGCTCCAGGTGTTTTATCATCTGGATCAACAGACATACCGCCTGTTACACAGATCAGGTCGACTCCTTGTGCCAAGAAATACTCTATCTCTTGTTGTATCATTTCTTTATCATCTGGAGCAAAACGTTGTTCAACTACCTGAGAACCTAGCATTTCTACCTTAGCTCTAATAGCAGGACCAAATTTGTCTTGAATTCGTCCCTGATAAACTTCACTTCCTGTTGTGACCACCCCGACCCTTCGAGCAGGTATCGGTAGCACATCTACAATAGGTCCATCAAACTGCTTAGCCAAACGTTCCAAAACGAGAATGCTTTCTTCTTTCATAATTAAAGGGATAATACGAGTGGCAGCTACTGACTGCCCCTCTGTAACCACTTGATTCGTTAAGATAGTGGAAAGAGCTATACCTTCTAATTCATTTAAAGCATGGACGGCCTGCTCATTGATTTTACAAAGTCCATTTGTTTTTGCTTTCATTGAAACCTTACCTTCGTAGGGCTCCGTTAAAATAAGACCTGTACCTGCAACAGCTTGGGCAATTCTTTGACCTGCTTCTTCTTCATGGATAAAGTCAGGAGGCATATCCATGATATAAATATGCTCTTTTCCTATGGAAAGCAGTGGCTCTATGTCTTCCGCTTTAATAACATGCCCCTTTTTAAACAGCCTACCCTTGAACTCCCCGGGTAAAATCTGCGTCATATCATGAGGCAAAATCATGCCCACCGCTTCGCGGACAGGCACGACTTTAAAGTTCGGCTTTTCTACCATCCAATTCCACCCCAGTCTTCACCGGCTTCTTCTGATCCTTGCAAAATATGCAAAGCGTCCGGCAGCATGTCTGCAATAGCTATAAAGCAGACCTCGACTCCTTTAGGGTTTCCTGGTAAATTGAAAATCAAACTGTTGCCCCTAGTGCCTGCAACAGCACGTGTTAACATAGCGCGGCGAGATTGCTTCAAACCAGCGCGACGCATCTCCTCCGCTAAGCCAGGTACTGGACGATCAATTACCCATGACGTTACTTCTGGTGTAACATCGCGCGGACTCAATCCTGTTCCACCTGTGGTAATGAGAATATCGCATTTTTCTCGATCCACCAATTCGATCATATGCTCCTTCAGTTCTTCCATATCATCCGGCAAACAACGATAAATAATGTTTTCCGTATGCAAGTGCTGTTTGACTAACCCACGCACCAACTGAATTCGATCATCCTCTCTTTCCCCACCAGCGATTGAATCACTAGCTGTAATGATACCTATTTTCCATCCTGACATGTTAAACCCTCCTCCAATACCAACACAATTATACAATACCATCTTTTTAGGATTGGTGTAATGTATGTCCAAATTGTTTCAAATTCAGATAATTCCATCTTCAGTGACGATTTGATGCAAATGTATATCAAAAGGCTCCATTGGTACCTTTTCTATCACTTGCATAGCAAAGCAAAATCCAATCCGTCTTGGTTCATGTGACAGACTGGCAAAAAATCGGTCATAATAGCCGGCTCCATAGCCTAATCGCCCTTTTTGCTGATCAAATGCTACACCTGGAACGATCACTACTTCTATATCTGCTAGCTTCAGCTCTGTTGAATACAGAGGATCTGGTTCCCAAATACCATAAGCTCCCTTCTTCAAGCTGTTCCTACCTTCGTATGTATAAGGTGTTATTTTTTTATGTTCTCGATCTGTTAGAGGAAGAGCAACCTTTATTTGACGTTCTCTCGCTTCTTCTATAAAAGACCACGTATTAATTTCACTTCCAAACGAACTAAAACACATAATTGTTTGAGCATCTTTTACAGCACTGATACTCCATAAATGTTGTGTAGCCTTAGCAGATTTTTGCAAGCATGCCTCTTTGCTCAACAAATCTCGCTCGCTAATCATTACTTGTCTCAAGCATTTTTTCTCTTGTATATTCATACTTTGCCCCCTTATTTGCCCACCTATTGATCGGCTCCCCTTGTTCCCGACCTCTGCTTTAGGTACACTTATTAGGATAGAGATCTGAATAACATCTCGGGGTGAAAGCTATGATTTTATTACAAGCAGAGCACATTACGAAGTCATATGGTGTTGAAACCATTTTACAGGATATATCTTTACAAGTACAAACGTTAGAGCGGATCGGTTTGGTTGGGGTAAATGGAGCCGGCAAATCTACGCTCATGAAAATTATCGCAGGCGAACTTAGCTATGACAGTGGAGTGCTTCGTAAACCAAAGGATGTAACAATTGGTTACCTGGCCCAAAACAGCGGTCTGGAATCCAACAACTCCATCTGGGCAGAGATGCTACTTGTTTTTGAGCAACTCCAAACAGAGGAAAAAGAGCTACGTAAGATGGAAGCTATGATGGGCGATCCCGCTGTCTTTGAAAACGAAAAGAAGTATCAGCAAATTATGGAGATCTACTCACATCGCGTGGAAGCCTTTAAAGAAAAAGGCGGTTACAGCTATGAAGCTAGTATTCGCGGAGTACTTCACGGTCTTCGTTTTTCCGACATGGATTATGAGACACCTATTTATACATTAAGTGGTGGTCAAAAAACGCGTCTGGCATTAGCAAAGTTACTGCTCCAGTCACCTGATTTATTGCTATTAGATGAGCCTACGAACTATTTGGATATTGAAACCCTGTCCTGGCTAGAGGTCTATTTGCAAAATTATAAAGGCGCTATCCTAGTCGTTTCCCATGACCGTTACTTTTTGGATAAGCTAGTGAATATCGTTTATGAAATTGAGCGTCATCAGGCTCAACGCTATGTAGGTAACTATAGCCGCTATTTAGATCAAAAGGCTCTGCGCTTAGAGCAAGAACTGCGCCGTTTCGAAAAACAAGAGGGGGAGATTGCCAAATTAGAGGATTTTGTTCAGCGCAATATCGCCAGAGCATCTACTACCAAACGAGCGCAAAGCAGACGCAAAACACTTGAAAAGATGGAGCGAATGGATAAACCAATTGCAGGTAACAAATCAGCTCATTTCTCCTTTGAAATTGCCAAAATGAGCGGAAATAACGTGCTCAAAGTTCGTAATCTCGCAATCGGCTATGAAGATGTCACTCTTTCTTCTCAGTTGACCTTTGATTTAGAACGGGAAGAACGCGTTGCTTTAGTAGGACCAAATGGGATTGGAAAATCTACTTTACTGAAAACCGTTGTAGGTCAGCTTACAGCCAAGCAAGGACATGTAGATCTGGGGAGTAATGTGACCATTGGCTACTATGATCAGGAACAGCGTGAGTTAAATATGAGCAAAACCATTTTGGCAGAGCTATGGGATGATTATCCTCACATGCAAGAAAAAGAGGTTCGCACCATTCTTGGTAACTTCTTATTTAGTGGCGATGATGTATTAAAAAGAATTGGCGACTTGTCCGGTGGAGAGCGTGCACGTGTCTCTTTAGCTAAATTAATGCTAAAAGAAGCCAATTTCTTAATTTTTGACGAGCCGACTAACCACCTGGATATCATCAGTAAAGAGGTATTAGAAAACGCTCTATATGACTATCCCGGAACTATTTTATTTGTATCCCATGACAGGTATTTTCTAAACAAAATGGCAAGTCGTGTCCTAGAGATGTCTCCAACTGGGGTAACAAGCTACCTTGGTAATTACGATTACTATATAGATAAAAAACAAGAGCTAGTAGAGCAAGCTCAGGAAAAGGTTGAGCAGACAAATCAAAAAACGTCAGCTACTAAACAAAGTTCTCCAGAGAAAAGCACTTATGAGCTTGATAAAGAAGCGAAGCGAAAAGAACGGCAACGGCAACGGCGTTTAGAAGAAATTGAAAAAAACATTCAGGATAACGAGGAAAAGATTGCTACCTGGGAAGAAGAATTATGTCATCCTGATGTTTATTCTGATCATGTTGAGGCTCAGAAACGTAATGATCTGATTAGCCAAGCTCGGATCAATATTGATCAATTGTATGCTGAGTGGGAAGAGCTTTCGGTCGACTAATGTTTTCGTACTACCTTTTCTTCCTGTAAGGTTAAAAGTAGTGCAGGGCTTACAAAAAAAACGATCGACGTGGCCGCTGATACAATACCTGAATCATTTAAAAAAAGTCCAGCCAAGGACCCTGCCATGATACCGCTAAAACCGGTAACCAATGCAGGATAACTAGTATACAATCTACGCATATACTGCTGTGGATAAAAGCTGATGACACTGATAATAAACAGGGATAGAAAAAACACTTTGCTCCATAACGAAACACGTATTAGGCGAAGGTTCATTTCCAGCTTGCGACGAATAATCTGACCAACTTCTATCCAATTGCCTGTTACAATGTTATGAGCAACTTTGCCTACATGAGTCATTGGTTGCACAGAAAGTAGATTAATGATTATTAAACTCGCAATACCAACTACCAAGCTTCCTCCTACCAAGAGGAGGCTTATTTTGTGTAGACGGATTTGATAAAAACGAAGTAATGTAACCACATACGCAAGTCCAGCTGCCAAAAATCCCCCTGCATTCGTACCATATTGAGGAGAGGCCAAATACCATAGAATAATACTCATGCTTACTACAATCAAAACCAATCCTATTAGAGACAGGTTGGTCTGTTCTCCTTGTATTTGCTTCCTTTCCCGTTCTTGTTCCCACTGATAATATGTAGCAAAAAAAAGCAGGCTAGCTCCAATCAATACACCTTCATATTCGTTGCCCATTCCATAAAACCGCGCTCCAATGACCGGGTCATACCCGAGGAAAGAGCGCCTCATCAAGTGCGCTCCCGTAAATCCATCAGTTAATAATCCAATAGTTGTAATTGCCCCTATCAGAAAAAAACTAGTTGATAATGAAAGCTGACACAACCAGTAGGCCATTACCCCAGCTACTATCACTAACAGTGAAAGCGTAGCAAAGACCGGTAAAGAGATATCCACTAGAGGCTCAAGTAAAAGCAGAAACGGAAATAATAGCAATGTAGTAAGCAGAAATCTTACAAATTTACGCATGGGCAATGAAACCGTTCTATGTTGACACTGATATCTATACCATAATAAAAGTCCCATCAACAAACTAGCCAACTGAAGTATCACGAAACTATAAATAATACTCGGTCTGTTAGCATATATGCGATGAATGCGTTCTATCTTTTGAAAAAAAGATGAAATCCTCCAATCCGATTGATTGTCTTTCACATGACTCGCTTCTGTCGAGGAAACGAATGGGATTGGATTCATTGTGGTATGAATGACATGTCCAATTACATGTTCGGGTAGAGGTAAACGAATCCAATGGTATACGGTGGGTAAAAGATCCAACCCACTCACTAGTCCTGGCTGACGTGTGGTTATGGATGTTAACTCACCTGTTTTTTCTCCTGAATATGTCCACATGAGAAATGGGGTCAATATACTTTTTTCTTTAATAGCAATAGGATTAGCATCAGCGGACAGTAGTAGAAACATTTGTCCTGGTTGTAGTTTAGCAATAATCTGACCTGTCACCTTTGCTAAATCAGCAATAATTTGACGATGGATCTGTTTAAAATGCATGGGTGACATCTCAGGCATTTGTCTATATAACCTCGCCAAATCCCCATATTGCCAAATGATTAGACTTGAAGTTCGATCACCTGCAATCCGTTGTAAAACAAAATCTTTCTTTGTACGCACCCCGTAGGGATAACGGAAGTCCTTTTCAAGTAGCATATCGGAGGAGACAATCCCCTTCCTGATCTCTCCAGTGGAAGTAACCCCCAGTAACGCGGCATGCCGTTGCTTCTTTTCACCGAGATCTGCATTTCCATAAAAAGCTACCGTACGGTCAGCACGTTCAATTCCATCTCCCATTAGTCCAATTCTGGCTGTATACGGCTTGTTTTCATTTTCTCTTTGCAAACGGAAAATGCCAGGGTATAAGAGAGCACTTTTCTTGTTAATCGTAAGTGGACTAGTGAGATGACTCATCCGCTGTTCTGCTGTTTCACCATTTCCTGTAGATTCATTATACTGGTACAACGTTTCACTAGCTTCTGTGTATTGAGCCTGCCCTCCACTTCCCATCAGTAGATATCCATTGGCTGCTGTCCTTGGTCCCGCAGTTCGCATCGTTAATGCTGCATAGCCCGCCTTATGCATATGACCAGCAAGAGGTTGACGATACCTCAGCTCTTGAAGATCTCCAAAAGAAAGCATATCCACAGCGAGAATAATCACTTGTCGATTTTTTATAGAGGTGGATATTGTTGTTAGGAATGGGGGTGTTGTATGCGAAGAAACGGCAAATGCCTCTTTTGGTAAGCTTATCTCAATTAATACAACAAAAATAAGTATCCACTGAAGCAACTGTTTTTTCATAAAGGTATTCCTCCTGTTAATAACAATAAGCTGATTTATTATGTAGAATAATGTTATATGCATTTTTTCAACAGACTTATCCACAGTTAAAACAGCCTTTTCAACAGAAAAAAAACCATAAACAAAAGATTTATTGATTGAAGCTCATTGTTATCCACATTATCCACAAAGATACTAACAGGTTTATTACATTTGTTAAAAAATAATTGTGGATATTGTTTATAAGTTAATTTGATTATCACCAATCCCTAGTAGCTTTCCCATCTCCACTAGACAAATTCCTTTTATGGGATAGTTAGACAAAAAAAAACCCTTTTTAGCTATACACTAAAAAGGGTTGGTTAACTCTAATCCCGGAACACCATTTAAATCAAGATCAGCAAATTTTCCTTGTTGGTACGAGACAAATCCGGCTGCCGCTATCATAGCAGCATTATCTGTGCATAGAATAAGTGGCGGAATAGTTAGAGACAGCCCTTCCTTCGCACATCGCTCGCTTAATGCCGATCGTAAGCCTTTATTTGCTGCTACACCACCAGCTAATAATATTTGTTTGGCTTGATACTCTTTTGCGGCTCGAATAGTCTTTTCTACTAAAACCTCAACTACTGAAGTTTGGAAGCTTGCTGCTAGATTGGCAGCTGGAATTTCTTCTCCTCGCTGTTTTGCATTATGAAGCGTGTTTAATACAGCTGATTTCAAGCCACTGAAGCTAAAATCATATGAATCCTTCTCTAGCCAAGCTCTTGGTAGGCTAATACTTGGTTCACCTTCATGAGCAAGTCGATCAATATGCGGTCCTCCTGGATAAGGCAATTCTAATGAACGTGCTACCTTATCATAAGCTTCTCCAGCCGCATCATCACGGGTTTCACCTAAAATCTCAAAATGTCCATGTTCTTTCATATAGATTAACTCCGTATGTCCACCTGAAACAACTAGACTGATCAGTGGGAACTGCATTTCCTCCACCAACCGATTCGCATAAATATGTCCCGCAATATGATGAACCCCTATAAGGGGGATTCCTTTTGCAAAGGAAATGGCTTTAGCAGCTGCTACGCCGACTAAAAGCGCCCCAACTAATCCTGGACCATACGTCACTGCGATAGCAGAGATATCGTCCCAGTTTTTATTAGCAAGTTCAAGTGCTTCCTCTATAGTTACCGTAATATTTTCCACGTGTCTTCGAGAAGCAACCTCAGGTACTACACCCCCAAAGCGTTTGTGGATATCAGCCTGAGAAGCAATCACGTTGGATAAAATTGTAGTGCCGTTCTCAATAACGGATGCCGATGTTTCATCGCAACTCGTCTCAATACCTAAAATATAGACTGGTTTATTCAATTTTATTTGTTGTTCATAGCGTTGTTGTACCCGCTTCATATAGCGAGATTGTTGATTACTCTTCACGTAAATTCACCCACATAATAATGGCATCTTCGTTATTATCGGAATAATATCGTTTCCGTCTTCCATGTTCTTCAAAGCCTAATTTTGTGTATAAGTTCCGAGCTATTTCGTTAGACGGGCGCACTTCCAAGGTCATTTTTTCGCCGCCCAAAACCATCGCCAGTGCCATCACCTGTTTCATGAGCCGTAATCCTACCCTCTGACCACGCACTTCAGGATGAATACAAATATTTGTGATATGAGCCTCATCAATAATCAGCCACATGCCACAATATCCTATAACTTGTCCCTCTAGTGTAGCTACTATATACTTTGCATTCGGATTAATGGTTAGTTCATTAATAAAAGCTTCTAACGGCCAGGGAGTTGGAAAACAGATACGCTCTAGCTCAGCAATTCTTTCTACATCGTCTAATGTCATGTAACGAAATTCGATCTGTTTTAATAGTGTCTCACTCATGTAATATCCCTACTTTTCCTGTTTCGCTATCCATTTGGCTTCCGCTTCCGCCAATTGTAGATACTCAGGTACTAAGTCATGTGCATGAATGCCATTTCCTTCCTGCAACTGTTGAAGCCCCTTCCATGCTAAGTGTGCTGCTCTTGGATGATTTAGGGCAGGAGTTGCAAACATCGCCTTTTTCCCTAGCACATTTATAATGACTTCACGATGTTTGTCCAAATCTTCTCCTAAAAATAACAATGGCTCACCATCTGTTTCTTGTTGAAGCATGTCCAACCAATCTGTAAGCAATATAATTCGCTCATGAAGCAAAACGTCTAGCGTCTGACAGTCTTTGCTTCGATACAGGCCTGTATATACCTGACCTCGCCTTGCATCAAATAGCGGGACAATTCCACCTGTAAAAGTCAGAGCATTCATTCCAACTGCTTCTAAACTAGAAATACCAATAACAGGAATCCCGAGAGACCAGGCCATGCTTTTCGCTGTGGCTACCCCAATTCGAACACCTGTGTAGGAACCAGGCCCCTTAGCTACAGCAATTCCTGTCAATGCTGCCGGGTCAATATTCAGCTCATCTAGTAACATGGAGATCCCGTCCATTACGGTGACGGAATGATTTTTGTTTAGATTACTTGTCCACTCCCCTAGTACTCGTGAATCATCGACCACAGCGACGCTAAGCACGAGATTGGAAGTATCAATTGCCAGCATGCACATGTTGATCAATCTCCTTACCTACCTGTTCACTTCGTTTCCCCACTACCTCAAGTCGGCATAGGCGAACATTCTCTTCTTGTTGAAGCAAATGAATCGTTATTCGATCCTCTGGTACATGATCAGGAATCAAAGAGGCCCATTCTACCACACAAACACCATCTCCATAAAAATACTCATCAAGACCTAAATCATCCACCTGATCGGCGACCCGGTATACATCCATATGATAAAGTGGCAAACGTCCAGCATACTCTTTTATAATTGTAAAGGTTGGGCTATTCACCACACGTTTCACCCCGAGCCCCCGTGCTAGTCCTTGTGTAAACGTAGTTTTACCAGCTCCCAAATTCCCTTCCAACGCCAAGAAATCTCCTGGCATCAACAACTGAGCTAGTTTTTCTGCAAATTCTTGAGTTGCTTGCTGACTAGTAAACTCAAATTCATACGTCATTGCCTTGCCATTCCTCCATTCTTTTTATTATAGCCTTGTCGAAAATGGCATGTAAAGGCGCGCTCCTATCCCTGTGACAAAGGCTCGATTCGTAATTTACCACGACATCTGCCACAAACATAGCGAGCTGGATTAATATTTTTCTTTCTTTTATACAAGAATCCACAATCCGTGCAGATTAATTGATAGCGATATGGTAGTACGATTTTTTGTCCGTTAAGTCTGGAGCAATATCTTGCTCCGCCTACCTGTTGTAATAATTGAATGAAATCCTGATCACGATGTCGATAGCCCTTTCCTTCCAGATGAAGGTGATAATGGCATAGTTCATGCTTAATTATACCAATCAATTCTTCCTCACCATGCTCTTGAAGATGAAGGGGATTAAACTCAAGATCATGAGTGCGTAACAAATATCTACCACCAGTCGTGCGCAAACGGGAGTTAAACCGAGCATTGTGACGAAACGGTTTGGCAAAATCACGTACAGATATCTCTTCAACTAGTTTTTGCAATTCCTTGTCGTTCACACACGTCTCCCCCTAAGTCTTTTCCGACTGTACTTACTATAACAAAATCTCTTGAATTCTTCTTGAAGGATACGCTACACTTGTGCATGAACGCAAGTCAATTTAAAGATGGAGGCTCCTATGCGTTATCTACTTTTACAAAAGAAGAGCGGGCTTTTTTTTGTACAAATGCCGTCATCACATATGTATCAGCTTTTAGCCCTGCTTAAACGACTGCAAAAAGAACATAACAAATTAACCGTAGTCACTAGACCAGAATTACCAAATATGCTAAGCGAATGTAGTGAACTTGAACTCCTTACACAGGAACTAAAGATCGTAGACGGTCTCTCCTATTTGAATGAGTTAGAGTCCAGCTTTTCCTGTCTGAATGAAACAGAATACCCACTCCGTTCATTATTAACCGAAATTCGTGCTCTACAAGCACAACTAGAAGGTTTAGCAGAAGACGAATAGAACTAATTCTACACCATACTCAGACATAGAATTAGGTTATTACCTACACAGACAAAGTACCTCTGCCTTTCTTCCTGCATACAATGCAAGTAAGAAAGCGCAGGAGGTATTTTTTATGCCACAATGGATGCGTAAACAGCTACAACGCGCCTTCTTTGGGAAGGATGTAAGACAAATTCGATTGCTAAACAGCTGTTGGTTTCTATATTTAGAAAAACAAAGTAGCCGCCCTGAAGAATAGGACGGCTTTTTTGTCCGAGTAGAGAACGTAAAATATTACTAAAAAATCAATTTGCTTACAAAATGTTGTTTTGTAGGCTATTCTACTGGAGAAATCATAGTCATACCAACACGCTGACGTTTCTCATCAACATCCATCACCCAGACATCAACGATATCTCCAACGCCTACAACATCAAGAGGATGTTTTACGAAGCCCTTTTTCAATTGTGAAATATGAATAAGCCCATCATTTTTTAGTCCGATATCAACAAATGCACCAAAGTCGACCACATTACGAATCGTACCCTGCATCTTCATACCCTTGCTAAGGTCCGTTAACTTCAAAACATCTTTACTTAAAAGTGGCTTTGGTAGCTCATCGCGCGGATCACGACCTGGACGCAAAAGGCTATCTACAATATCTTGTAGCGTCGGTTCACCTATCTCAAGCTCTGCTGCCATTTGTGGTAATGACATATTCATTACCTGTTTCTTACAAGGGTCACTGCCAATCTCCTCAGGCTGGATTTGTAAGTGTTTTAACAGCTTATACGTAACCTCGTATGACTCGGGATGAATAGGAGTACGATCAAGAGAATTATCTCCGTCCATAACACGTAAGAAGCCGATGCATTGCTCATAGGTTTTAGCCCCCAATCGCGGTACCTTTTTTAATTGGGATCGGTTTTTAAACTTTCCATTCTCTTCACGTAGCTTCACAATATTTGATGCTACTTGCTTGTTTACACCGGATACATATTGAAGCAAAGAAGCGGAAGCTGTATTCACATCCACTCCGACGTGATTAACTGCCGACGACACAACAAATTCAAGACTCTCTGCTAAACGAGTTTGGGATACATCATGCTGATATTGTCCAACACCTACTGATTTTGGATCGATTTTTACCAATTCAGCCAGCGGATCTTGTAAACGACGAGCAATAGAGATAGCACTTCTTTCTGCTACGTCCAAATCAGGAAATTCTTCTTTGGCTAACGCTGATGCCGAATACACAGAGGCTCCTGCTTCATTCACAATGATATAGGAAACATCTCGCTTCACTTCTTTTAGTACGTCAGCAATAAACTGCTCTGTCTCCCTTGAAGCTGTACCATTCCCGATTGCCACTACATCTACTTGATATTCTTTAATAACTTTTTCCACTGTTTCGCTAGCTTCTTTGACTTTGTTTACTGGTGGAGTTGGATAAATAACATTTATGTATAGTTTTTTACCCGTATCATCCACAACAGCAAGCTTACAGCCTGTTCGAAAAGCAGGATCAACACCTAGTACCACTTTTCCTTTAAACGGAGACTGGAGCAACAAATTGCGTAGATTCTCAGCAAAGATGTGAATTGCTCTCTCTTCAGCTACCTCCGTCAATTCGTTTCTTACTTCACGTTCAATTGAAGGAGCAATTAAACGCTTGTAGCTATCCTCGATTGTTTGCTTTATTAAATCCTCAACAATTGTCTTCTGAGTAAGTATTTTTCTCTGGAGAAATGCAGTTATATCTTCCACAGGTGCTTCTAATGAAACCTTTAAAATTCCTTCTTTTTCACCACGATTGATGGCAAGAATGCGATGAGGAACCACTTTTTTGACAGGCTCTGAATAGCTATAATACATTTCGTAAACATTTTTTCCGTCTTCTTCTTTTTCCTTTTGATCCGTAAGTAAGACAGCTTTCATGAATGTTTTTTCACGAATCCATTTACGATACTCTGCATCATCGGAGATTTGTTCAGCAATAATATCCATTGCACCTTGCAGGGCATCTTCTACGGTTTCAACGCCTTTTTCACTGTCTAAATAGCGACTAGCTTCTGAGGCAAGATCACCTGTCTGTGGTAAGGAAAGTAGATAGGTGGCAAGAGGCTCCAATCCCCTTTCTTTGGCAATCGTAGCACGTGTACGACGCTTTTGCTTATAGGGACGATAAAGATCCTCCACCTCCTGAAGTTTGGTGGCCTTTTGAATAGCGATTGATAATTCTTCTGTTAGCTTTCCTTGTTCTTCAATTAAACGAAGAACCTCTTCTTTTCGGGTAACTAAATTTCGTAAATAGCGTACACGCTCTTCAATATCCCGTATTTGTGTTTCGTCTAATTGACCAGTCATTTCTTTCCTATAGCGAGAAATAAATGGAACGGTATTCCCTTCATCCAGTAAGGTTATTGTTTGTACAACCTGCTGAACACCTACACCTAGTTCTCGTGCAAGGGTGGCAGCCATTTGTTTAACATCCATGTACTTATCCTCCCAAGGTTTACAGAAGTTCTCAATCTTTTTACATCTATTTAGTATGATAGCCCCCTGAGGTTTCGTTTACAAGTTCACCTAGATTGGCTCACAGGGGTTTCTGGTAGTTTTGCAAGGCTCTGCGCTGTCATAAAACGACATTCATCTCTAAAAATTACTCCGCTGAAAAAAGGACCCTTCGCATGTATTCAGCGAAAGGTCCTTTTTTCATCCGTTATTAAAAATCTATTAATCCGAGGCTGATCTGAAGTGATTCATTCACTCTTTCCATCATCTCATCGTCTAGATGAGTGATTTTATCAGTCAACCTTTGCTTATCAATGGTTCTTATTTGTTCCAATAAGATGACAGAGTCACGATCAAACCCATATGTTTTTGCATCGATTTCCACATGCGTAGGCAGCTTTGCCTTTTGAATCTGAGCAGTGATCGCAGCGACGATAACCGTCGGACTAAATCGATTTCCAATATCGTTTTGTATAACTAATACCGGTCTAACTCCACCTTGCTCGGAGCCAACCACAGGGGAAAGGTCCGCGAAAAATACATCGCCACGTTTAACATTCACTTACTACACCCCGCTAACTAAGCGGTCTAAGGTAAGATCGGCTTCCTCTTCTGCTTCAAAAGCCTCCGATGCCATATTGAGATTGATTTTAGCCATTTCCAAATAGCCACGTTGCATTGTTTCTCGTATAAATCGTTTTTTTCGCTCCTTGAGGTAGAGACTCATCGCTTGACGAATCAATTCACTTCGGTTTGATCTCTCTTTTTGCACGACTCCGTCTACCTCTTGCAATAAATGTTGCGGCAAACTGATCATGATACGTTTTGTATTGCTTTTAGACAAGACAAATCCACCTCCAGCCATGACCGTAACCTCTGTTCTCGAACGCTCTCCGTTCTCTTTATCTTATCAGTACCATTATGTCGAACCATATGCAAAAATATACCTTTTTGATGCTTTTCACCGATGCATGATGCCCACCTTAAAAGGTATTCGATCTTTTCCGCTAAATTCCTGCCATTTTTCGATATTCTTCCAAGAATTTATTGGCAATTCCATGACAGATACCGACAATTTTCCCATTTCGTAAATAAACGCGAGGAATGCGATAATTGAGCATACATGTTACTTCATAATTGATCGTTCCCAGACACTCAGCTATCTCATCGAGAGTAATTTCTTCATTCCCCTGTTTTCCGTACAAAACTACTTCATCTCCAACCTGAGCATCTCCTGAGTGAATATGAAGAATGGTTTGATCCATACACACTCTTCCTACAATCGGCACTCGTTTGCCATGACACAAAGCGACACCTCGATTTGACAATAAACGTGAAAATCCATCTCCATATCCAATTGGTACAGTAGCTATCTGTTCGTGATCGGTGGTTGTATAGGTGGCTCCATAGCTGACTGTAGAATGTGGAGGCATATTTTTAACATGGGAAATCCGGGTTTTTAAGCTGAGGGCTGGTCTTAGATCAAGAGTATGCTGTTGTTTTATGAAGTCAGAAGGATACAATCCGTATAAGCCTATGCCCAATCGAATCAAATCATAACTCCATTCTGGAAAAACAATAGCTGCAGCCGTATTATTGCAATGAATGAGAGGAAGTTTGTAGCCCGCTTTCTCAACAGCTTTCAGACGTTCTTGAAATAAGGCATGCTGGCCTTTTACATGTGTAGTGTCTTCCTCATCCGCACAAGCAAAGTGCGTGAATATTCCAACCCAACGCATAGAATCATTCGTAGTTATCGCGTGGATAAGCTCCAGTAACTCTGCTTCATCACTAACCCCAATGCGTCCCATACCTGTATCAACTTTTACATGAACCTCCAGTTGATGAGAACTATCTACCAATAGATTGGCAGCCTCGTGCAACCACTGAAGATGATAAACAGTCAATTGAATATTCTCTTCTACAGCGGTTTGCATAGCATCTACGGGGGTATAACCTAAAACAAGGATCGGTGCTGTAATACCTGCTCGTCGCAACACAAGCGCCTCATCTAGAGCAGCTACCGCTAGTCTGGTAGCTCCATGCGCCAGTGCTTCTCTGGCCGTATATTCTGAACCATGACCATATCCATCCGCTTTAACTACTGCCATAATTTCTGAGTGGGCAGGGATATGTTGGCGCAGGGCAGAGACATTAGCCGCAATCGCATCCAAATCAACTTCTATCCATGTATCGCGGGCATATGGCTTCATGAATTATCGCCTCTTATTCTTTCTGTTAATAACATGCAGTCTCTCATTTAAATGAGCTAGAAATTTATGAGATATCATGAGGGGCATACGTTTCCCATTAATACGGTACATATGTCTCCCTTCAATAATCGGCTCTACTTGCGTTAGTGGATACGCTGTTTCTTGTCCACGAATATTGATAATGAGATGAGATTTCGTCACAGTGTAAACAGGACGAAGGCTCCATTTATAAAAGAAAGGAGCTAATCCCACCAGTGCCACGGCACTTGCAATGGCGAATACCTTAAATACTGTGCTATCCCGATCTCCAAACAAACCCGAAAGCAGAATCATTATTATCACAAAAAGTACTGTTTCCATAATTCTCATCTTTGCATTTTTACGTAAGAATAAATCTGAATAGGTCGCTTTTTCGTGATAGAGTACCTCACCGTATTCATGTTTCATCTAAGCTGAATCACCCCTTATAAATAACTCGTTACGTATCTTACCGTTTTTTTAGGGAGCCTGTCAATGAAGCAACATGAAATGTCAGAAAAATTTGTATATATTTGTCGGTTTGATATTGCTAGGATAGACACCTAAAATCCCTAGATAATAAATATTTTGGTACTTTTTATAGAACGACAACATAGAAAAAGAGACGAAGACTTCCTTCGCCTCTTTTAGCTTTAACATCTTATTTACCGCCTACTCCATAAGTAGATTGTGCTACTTTTAGCATTTCATCTTCAGGAAGATCGCCAGATAGTGTGAATTCGACACCAT
The DNA here is from genome assembly GCF_002706795.1 of Brevibacillus laterosporus DSM 25. Lineage (NCBI taxonomy): Bacteria > Bacillati > Bacillota > Bacilli > Caryophanales > Paenibacillaceae > Brevibacillus > Brevibacillus laterosporus. The sequence goes on along the minus strand of NZ_CP017705.1, from coordinate 2,549,012 downwards.
CCAACTCCCATTTCAGAATGCGTTTTTCTTCAGCAGTCTGATATAGAACACCAATGGTAAAACCTAGATCAACAGGCATGCCTTGTTCATAGGAGACTGTAGCAGCAGTTGGCCGGCTTTCCATCAAAGAATAGTTGTACTCTCCTTTATACTGTAACAATACGCTCTTTTCTTTATTATGCGTCACCGGTTCAATGTTGTTTAGCTTAATTCCTGCTGGTACATAAGTAGGTTGTATCACCCCAAATTGGCTCGTAGGTTTCTTCACACCTGTTTCAGCTAGACCCATAGTGGGAACAGAAGGGAGCGCACTTGTCATGTTCTTATCTTTATCGAACGCATCTTTTGGAAATTCAGGATTAAAGTTGAACTCAGTGAAATTAATCTCTACCAGCTTATTCATGTTATTATCCATAATCTCTGCTCTCATCGGTCTCAAATCATTGCTCATCCAAATCTTTTGCTTACTAAAAGAACGATTACCACTGTAATTAGCTTTTACTTCAAAGACATACTCCTTATCATCCATTTTCAATTTACGCTCAGTATCATTTACGATGCTGTTAACCAACGTTTCATATAAGTAGAGGGGTCCATTATTTTCTGGCCATCCACTTTGGAAACGGAAGCTTTTTTTGAGATGTGGGGTTAAAACAAAAACACCTTCATCATTACGTAAAATGATTTGCGTAATGTTACGCTGTTTAGAAGTGAGGGCTACGCGATAATTGTTCTGCTTAGAATACCAGACCTCTACATCATATTCTTGTGGTGTCGTACCGGTCTGCAGAGTTAACACTGCATTGGTCTTGTAACCGGTAATTTTGTCCATTTTCCCTCCTAATTCATTCACTACATCCTCTGGTGTCTTTGTCCCGAAGCATCCCGTCACGAGCAACGAGAGCACCAATAGCATGACTAAACCTAAAGCTCTACGTTTCATTACCTCAACTCCCCTTGTCTGGTTTCGACAATGAAGGGCTTGACTGTCTATTTCCTAGGAAATTTGTCAGATCGTTATCCAGTTTCAGTCAACATATACTACAAGCTGACTGAATCTTGTACATTCCGCAAATATTCCTGCGCTAACAGAACTTTAGTAAGTCTGTAGAGCTAACAGTTTCCCCTCCTGCTCTATGCGTTATATATCTATGAGTCTTCTCGTCCCAATATGCAGACAAGTTGGAGTTTGTCTTGTATAGGATCAAAAAACCTGTGTTCCTTTCATATAGGGCTTCTGTACAAGAAAAAGACCCTCACCCTGAAGGTGAAGGTCTTTCGCGAAACCTATTATTTAGTAGCGTTGTTTTGTTGTGCAGCGCGAGCAGCAGAAGCTCGATTCTTTTGCACTTGAGCTACGTTTGTTTCGCTTGCGAACTCAGTCGCTGTATTTTGTTGGGCAGCACGAGCAGCAGAAGCTTGATTTTGGTTTTGCACTTGAGCTACGTTTGTTTCACTTGCAAACTCAGTTGCTGTGTTTTGCTGTGCAGCAGCACGAGCAGCAGAAGCTTGATTTTGTTTTTGTACTTGAGCTGCGTTTGTTTCACTTGCAAACTCAGTTGCTGTGTTTTGCTGTGCAGCAGCACGAGCAGCATTGTTCAAACCTTGTTGTTTGTTTTTCATGGATATCTCACCTCCCTTGATACACATATAATTTGTGCTTAATCAAAGGGGCGTATCCACACCTTATTTTAACAGGTATATCTCAAAATGATTTTTAAACAATCATTTAAATCCTATATTTTACCCGGAATTTTTTCGCCATTTCTTTATTGCATACAAAAAAAGAGCCTCTGCTAGCACTCCTTTTAGTATGATGGTCTTCCCTATTTAACTGCTTAAGGTTACGCGCTGTTGCTTTTCAACAAGTGGCTTAACATCAGGCAAATGCTCAAGAATAAGCTTCATAACTGGAGCAGCATCGTTGTTTAGGGAGTAAAATACCCAAGCCCCACGCCGCTCTTCTTTTACCAATCCTTGTCCTTTTAGTTTAGCTAAATGCTGCGAAACGGATGGCTGAGAAGCTTGTAAAATTTCTACCAAATCACGTACACATAGAGATTGAACTTGTAACAAAGCCATAATGGTTAATCTCGTCTTGTCACCGAGTAGTTTGAATAGGTCAGCAAGCACCATCATTTGAATCATATCTGTGGTTTCCATATTCTTCCCACCTTTGTATAAACTTTCTTCACCAAGTATACTATATGGATAGTGATAATTGGAATCCAAGGTTTTGATTTCTCTGAGTAATAGCACGATTTTTACAGTTACACTGGAATTGAGGTAAAAAAAAGAACGGCTTTAGCCGCTCTTCAAAATAAAGGGGGTATAACTGTATCTCATAATCAGCCAAAACGGCCGGAGATATAATCCTTCAGGCGTTGATCTGTTGGATTCTCAAACACCTCAGTGGTTTGCTTCATTTCAATGCACTCACCTTGTAAAAAGAAAGCGGTTTGATCGGAAACGCGAGCAGCTTGTTGCATGTTGTGCGTTACCATAACCAGCGTATAGCTTTCCTTTAATTGTATCAATAGCTCCTCTATTTTAGCTGTAGCAATAGGATCAAGAGCAGATGTCGGTTCATCTAACAGGATGACCTCCGGCTCTACGGCTAACGCCCGTGCAATACATAAGCGTTGCTGTTGCCCCCCAGATAAACCATGTGCTGGTTTATGCAAACTATCCTTTACCTCTTCCCACAAAGCCGCTTTTTGCAAGCTTGCCTCAACCAATTCCTCTAGTCGCTTCTTATCTCGAATACCATGCAACTTCGGACCATATACAATGTTTTCATAAATGCTTTTTGGAAAAGGAGTAGGCTTTTGAAACACCATTCCAACTTGCTTACGTAATTGTTCCACATCCCAATTAGCGTCATATATATTTTTACCCGCAATCTGAATGCTTCCTGTAATTTTAACTTGCGGGATCATATCATTCATGCGGTTAATTGTCCGTAAAAAGGTTGATTTTCCACAGCCGGAAGGACCGATTAAAGCGGTAATTGACTTTGGTTCAATTTCCATTTCAATATGCTTTAAGGCATGGGTTAATCCGTAATAGACATGCAGGTCTTGCACCTTAATCATGCTCAAGAGTTTCGCTCCTCTCCTTGCTTCTATTCACAGATTACATTACACACATGAAGCCTGTATTAGATTTATGTAAATTTTTTTTAAAGGTGCACAGGCAAAAACGAGCTTTCGTCTGGGCAAAAGCTATTCATGAATAATCTAATTTTGAAAAGGAAATCATGAAACTACTTACAAAGAAAGGAGTGAGTAGGGCATGGATAAATTAGTATTGCTTCTTGTTATTATTGGTGCAATCAACTGGGGACTAATTGGCTTATTCCATCTTGATCTGGTTTCCACCTTGTTTGGGGGTATGAACTCTATCCTAAGCCGTATCATTTACACGATAGTTGGTATTGCTGGAATTTATGCTATCAAGTTTTTTGGGAGTGACCGTCAACGTACGTAGAAAAATAGCTTAGACATGTAAGCCAAATCATATAAAAGCGGTGCGTCATTTATAGACACACCGCTTTTTGATTCTATCTTCATTCTTTCCAGGGTTGTTCTGTTATGGTGTAGAGCGAGTTAACGGTTCATCAATACTAACATGCCCCATTAGGGATTCTGTCTTCTTACCATCTACTAAGATAATGATTTTCATAACCTCTGGGAATTGAAACATGGTCTGTTGTAAGGCATCAATGGCAAAAGCTTCGCCACTAGAACCCAGATTATATTGGTTTGTCCCTTTAGCATCAATCGTTAACGTACCATTTTCAAACGTAATGGAGTGGTATTCAAAATTTTTCCAAAGAGCATTATGTTCAGGCTTGGATGGTTTTCCCAACAATTCCATTGCCTTTTCATACTTGTCCTTATCAGATACAGGGTTTGTAATCTGTTGTTTCTCCTCCATTAGCTTGGTTAGATCATTATCTACGTAATAAAGGGTAAGCGTTAGTTGCTGTCCTTCCTTAGCAGGTTGTTCTGTCTTGGTATCATTCCCTGGTTCCACTGTTACAGAATTATTACTGCATGCAGCCACCAGTAAGGCCAGAATGGTACACATGATAAGAGCTATTCGTTTCATCTCACACCCTCCTTTCTTGTATTAATAGGTTTGATAATATTCAAAGATCGCATCTGCTAATGATTTTGCTACTTTGTCTTGAAATTGCGGGGACATTAACTGAGTATTTTCGATTTGATTCGTTAGAAAACCTGTTTCTGTCAATACCGCAGGCATTTTCGTATTCTTTACAACATAAAAATTGTTTTGTTTTACTTTTCGATCAGGAAATTGAGTGGCCGCTAGCAGATGCTTATGAACAACACGCGCTAAATCCAAGCTGTTCTGATTGTAATAGTATGTTTCGGTTCCTCTCGTTTCCGGATTAAAGGAGTTAGCATGCACGGAGATAAATACATCAGCATCTATCTCATTAGCTATATCTGTACGCTCCTTTAACGTCAAATACGTATCGTTGCTACGGGTTGCGATCACTTGAAATTCTTTATGCTGCTTTAGGTACTCCACTAAACGATTAGCTACAGACAGATTAAAATCCTTTTCATAGTTTCCAACCGTTCCCTTGGCTCCCACATCATGACCACCATGTCCTGCATCTACAACAATGAGGTATCCTGTTTTCTGTGGCTGTGCTTGCAATTGTAGTTTTACACCATCACTTGTCGATACTAGCTGATATTTACTTGATCGATTCAATTCCACTACGACTCTGACCATTTTTGGATTGTCTTGATATTGGCTGTATCGAATTGAACGAATAAGCGGTTGAGTCTGTTGGCTAACTGTACTAAAAGATGCATTATCGGATTCTTCATCACTTTTTTCCAGTCTTTCTGGACTATCCATATTAGAGGAGTAATAATCGGAGGTTCCACTACTTTTCCCTTGATCAATCACAATCTCTTTACTTTCATCATCGCGCATTTTATTGGATAGTTCCATTTCCGGGAAATCCATTACAATCCGATAGGGATTTTGTAAGACTGACACAGTTGGCGATACCTTATATCTGGTTTCCATCTGCACGCTGTCTTCTTGTGGTTCAATACCTGACAATCTGTTCATTCGAGTGATAACCACTTCATTTCGCTTTTCATCCCACTCAGCGACATCTGTTCCGATACTTTCTTCTATATCTTGTAACGATACAACTGTCGTCGTAGAATCAATTACTTTCTTCAAGCTGGCTTTAGCTGTTAGCTCGTCTTGGGAAACCCCCAGCTTGTCTGCAATTGTCTTCGCTGGTAATAAAATTTTGTCCTCCCAGCGATATACTTTTTCACTAGCCGATAGGGTTTGTCCATTAATTTGCGCTTGAACTGGTTGATTGACAATCACAGTCCGACTATCATTGTCCCATCCTATCGTCGCTCCTAGTGCTTCTCCCACAAATCGGAGAGGCAATAACATTCGATTATTAACGAGCTGGGGAGCGGCCTCCAAGGTTTGCGCTTTACCATTTATGTAGGCTTTCTTGTTGCTTAGCTGCAATACAACCTCTCGATTATCTTTCGTAATCTTGGCTTTTCGCTCCTCCTGATTCCAATCAATTTTTGCTCCCAAACCTTCTGCAATAACACGAACAGGGACAAGGGTGCGTCCATTGGAGATGAGCGGAGGAACTTCCGCATTAACGCTCCTGCCCTCTATCCGTAATTGAATATTGCCCTGTGTCGACTGTCCTGCGGCATCTATTGCTTGAGGCGCCATCCAAATAAAACTGCTCAAGGCAACCAAGCCTAATACAAACTTTTTCAAAATTTCTCCTCCCCTATCTTGCTGTTCATTACTTTAGACGTAACTTGTCGAAAAAAGTTTTTAGGCTTTTGGTACTAAAAATCCTCACGCTTGTATTTCAAGTGTCGACAACTTATGATAGCAGAACAATCAAGTTAGTGGTTCGTTTTTAGCCCCTTACCAACATAAAAAACTGCCCCAAGGGTCGTTCACTTGAAGGGGCAGCTTTTTACCATACTCTTTTTTACATATTTAACTTTTGTTTTAATCAATAATACAAATCTTTTTCGTTACCCTTTTTTTATCGTATTTTTAACTGGAACTGGTAGGTTGTTTGTTTGAAGGTTACCTAATAACTGTTGGACCACACTAGCTACGGCAGGATTAGAAAGTAACTGCATAGTATCCTTCATCTTAGATTTAGATAATTTAGGCATCATTTTACTAATTTCCGGCATTATTGAACTTAGCTGAGGGAGCAACGGTAGTACTTGCTCCAAATTAATTCCGAGACTTGGTTTTGGTGCTTCTTGCACAATGACAGGCTCTGGCGGCTTCCTTCTCCTAGGAAAAAGACTAAAGCTAAGCCGTTTACGTTCTGGCTCGTTAGGTTGTAATCTCCCCAGCATGTTTTTTATTTCGTAAATTTCTTGTCGGAGATGGGCCATTTCCTGTTGAACATGTACATACTGGTTTTGCTGGAGTGTAGATAGCATCTTTAGTTGGTTGCTCTGGGTTGGATTTCGCCGTTTAAATGGTGTCTTTTTAGAAATGACAACCCTCTCCTTTACTTCAGCCCTTTTTTGATTTTGTCTATATCACTTTGATCCAGGCCTTTTTTCTTTAATTGATCCAGCATACTGCCAACGTCTTTTTTCTGCATGAATTTCTTTACCTGCTCCGTATAATTGTCTAAGTCCCTTTTTGATAAATCTTTGCCTGATCTACTGGCTAAATCCTTGATAACATCACGAATACCTGATTCCGTTTTTAATTTATTCTTGTCAACTGTCGCTGCCATTTTCAAAATCTTTCCCCAGTCCATAATCATCCTCCCCTGTTATCATCGTTCTCTTTACTCTATGAAATAGATGGCGAACTCGCTTGGTCATTTGTCCTATCAAAATGAAAAAAACAGAATTCCCTCTGGAACTCTGTTTTTTTCTGTTACGATTTATACGGTTTTTCACGTCTTACACGTTTATTCAAAAGAAGTCCACTTGTAATCTACATTACCCATGGCATCTACAACAACGCCTTTAAGGTTGTCATTTTGTAACCAAACGTTAGAGTCAAAGTAGATCGGAATAATCGGCATTTCATCAATTATAATTTTCTCTGCATCTGCCAAATACCCTTTACGTACCTCTGGGTTTGTTTCAGCATCAGCTTTATTTAGCAATTCTTTGTATTTTGGATTTTCCCACTTGGTGTCGTTGTTACCACCTGTTTTATCTTTATAAATCTGCAAGAAGCTAATTGGATCATTGTAGTCGGCATTCCAACCATTGCGACCTACTTGGTAGTTACCTCTGTGCAGGTCATCAATAAATACTTTCCATTCTTTGTTAGTAAGCTTCACGTCAATATCAAAAGCCTTTTTCCATTGATCTTGAATCGCTTCTGCAATCTTCTTATGTTTTTCTGCTGTGTTAAAGGAGATTTCAATTGGTGGAAGCTTCGTTAAGCCTTCTTCCTTCATACCTTCAGCAAGAAGCTTTTTCGCCGTATCCACATCACCATCTTTAAAGAATCCTTCTTTTGCTAAAGCCATAGTTGGTGGCAGCAGATTAGTAGCAGGGGTTTGGCCAGATTGTGTAATGTTATCTGTGATTGTTTTGCGATCAATTGCGTATGCAAAGGCTTTACGGATTTTAGCATTATTAAACGGTGCCTTTTCCGTATTAAATTTGTACCAATAGATACCTGCCTTAGGCTGAACGTGCGCCTTGCCAGATGCCATGTTAGGAGCAATTGCATCAATTGGTAGCATACCATTAGGCTGACCTGCCCAATCGAGATCTCCATTTTCAAACATGGATAACTCTGTATTTTCATCATCAATCATTTGGTAGATGATTTTTTCTAATTTCACATTATCTTTATCCCAATAATTATCGTTTTTCACAAGAACAATTTCGTTTTTGTGCTTCCAGGATTCCATTTTAAATGGTCCGTTCCCAATATGCGTGCTTGCTTCCCCTGCCCACTTATCGCTAGATGCCACAACTTTTTCATTTACAGGATAAAGCGTATAGAATGCTGTTAGCTCCAAGAAGAACGGGGTTGGATTGTTCAGGGTTACTTCGAGCGTGTGCTCATCAAGTGCTTTTACACCGACGTCCTCAGCCTTTGCTTGACCTTTGTTATAAGCTTCTGCATTTTTCAAATAATACAATTGATAAGCATAAGAAGCCGCTGTTTTCGGATTAAGTACTCGTTTCCAAGCATATTCAAAATCTTTTGCTGTTAATTTTTCACCGTTTGCCCATAGTGAATCACGTAAAGTAAATGTATAAGTTTTGCCATCTTCAGAAACTTTATAATCTTTCGCTACAGAATTTGTTACTTTGCCGTCCTTATCTGAGCGCATCAAACCATCAAAAGTAGCTCTCAAAATGGCAGAAGAAGCATTGTCATCTGCAAGACCAGGGTCCGCAGTAGGTGGTTCTGAATGTAGATTCACACGTAGAACTTGTTCATGAGTAGTACCACTAGCCGCTCCCGTTTTATTCTCAGAGGCTGTACCGCCACCACAGCCAGCTAATGCTGTACTAAGAACTAATATGGAGCTTACAGCTGTAAAAATGCTTTTATTCATGTGTATTATGCCCCCCTAAAAAAAGATATATAGAAGTAAATATACCTTGTTTTTTTCGAGAACAAACACTTTTATAACAAAAATTAATTTTAATTTATGTTACAAAATTTACATTTATATGTTCAAAAAAATAAAGAGGAGCATCATTTGCCCCTCTTTTTATCTATCTGTTTTCTATCAACCTTATTGTTCTAAATCTGCCCATTTCCAGTCAATGTTACCCCTAGCATCAAAGCTTACACCCTTCAGCTTAGGATTTTGCACCCAAGAATCGGTGTAGAAGTAAACTGGGATAACTGGCAGTTCGTCCATAAAGATTTCTTCTGCTTTTTGTAGTAACGCATCACGCTTCGTTTTGTCTAGCTCTTTTTGAGATTCGTTCACAAGTTTTTTGTATTCAGCATTTTCCCAGTTGGTATCGTTGTTTCCACCCTTTTTATCACGGAACAACTCAATATAGTTAATTGGATCGTTAAAGTCAGCGTTCCAGCCCATACGTCCAATTTGGTAGTTACCTTGGTGAAGTTTATCCAAGTATACTTTCCACTCGGAATTCTCTATCCTCACATCAACATTCAGACCTTTTTTCCATTGGTCTTGAACTGCTTCGGCAATTTTTTTATGGTTTTCAGAAGTGTTGATCGAAATAGTAATTGGAGGAAGTTTATCCAAACCCATTTCTTTCATACCTTCTGCTAATAATTTTTGAGCTTCTTCAACATTATTGTCTTTAAAGTAGCCCTCTTTTTTAAATGCCATAGTAGGTGGTAGCATACCCATTGCCGGAATTTGTCCTGATTGTGTTACGTTCTTAACGATCGCATCACGATTTACAGCATAGGCGAATGCTTTACGAATTTTGGCGTTATTGAATGGTGCCTTCTCTGTATTCATTTTATACCAATAAATGGATGCTTTTGGTTTTGTAATCAACGAATTATTTTGTTGCAGGGCAGGGATAGAGTCCAACGGAATATTGCTTAGAGGGGCACCTGCCCAATCCAATTCACCGTTATCATACATGGAAAGCTCTGTATTTTCATCCTCTACCATAGAGAATTCTAGCTTGTCGATTTTCACTACATCGGCATCCCAGTAGTGTTCATTTTTCTCAAGAGTCATTTTGCTCTTATGTTCCCAGTTAGTCATTTTAAATGGTCCATTACCAACGATAGTCTTAGCTTCTTTTGCCCAATCCTTGTTGGATTCAACCAGCTTCTTATTTACAGGATAATACGTATAGAAGCTAGTAAGCTCCAGGAAGAATGGTGTTGGGTTTGCCAATTCTACTTCCAGGGTCTTATCGTCAGTCGCTTTAACACCTACATCCTCTTTCTTACCTTTTCCAGTGTTAAATGCTTCTCCACCTTTAATGTAATACAGCTGGTAAGAATAGTTAGACGCTGTCGCTGGATCTAATGCACGCTTCCAAGCGAATTCAAAATCATGCGCTGTTAGAGGCTCGCCATTACTCCATTTAGCATCTCTCAAATGGAATGTATATTTCTTTCCATCAGGTGAAACGTCAATTTTTTCTGCTACGGATGGTTGAGGTTTCCCCTCGCTATCGGTACGAGTCAAGCCGTCATAGATTGCGCGTACCACTGCACCAGAAGTGGAATCCTCCGCAATACCTGGGTCAGCTGTTGGTGGTTCAGTGTGCATGTTCAATCGTAATACTTTCTTCTCACCTTTTGAAGCTTCCTGTTTTGATCCATCAGCAGGAGTCGGTGCTGATGTACTTGTATTACCTCCGCAACCTGCTAAAGCTGCACCTAAAACTAAAACGGAACTCATTAGTACAAAAATATTCTTTTTCATCTTTTTGTGTCCCCCTTTTTTCTTTCTCATATGCTTTACTATACTCTTTATCAGAATAATATAATATAATTTTCTTTTACATTTAATTATTTTTTATTAATTATCAAGATAAATAAATAAAAATAAAGTGTATTTTTGGTAATATAGAACTAAAGATGAATTTCATGGAAAATTGTAGTTCTAATTTACTAAATAAAAGGTAGATTTTCAATTAGATAACTCTGTCAAATTGTAAAATGAATTCCATTTAGGTAACCAAAAGATTAGGCTCTACTTCTAGTTTTATCCTTCCCTTTTAGCTAAAAAAGTACCTTTTTGAACACCTTTCATCCACTGACTGTCTTTCTACCAACACGAAACATAAATGAACAATTGGAATAACGGTTCATTTTGTTTATTTTCTCGTCCAAACATGGGGTTACATGCATCTTCTTCTCTACTTCACTATATGGAAAGAAGCGTTATTTATACAGTTTTGGACTGATTACTGAAAATTGTAAATTTATATTGAAATAAGCATGATAAAAGGATACAATTTTCGTTAGATAATTCTGACAATTACTTTTTTATCACCTGCTCGTGCTTACCAGATGTGTTATGGATAGTTGCCTAAGCTACCCCTATCCTTGTTTCTATACCTAAAAGGAGATGGATTGTATGGAACAAAAACCTATCTTAAAAGAAATTCATCCTATTATTAAAATTGGATCCGACACTCTCCAATTTGGACAAGTATCTGGCTTTCTCAATCATATTCCCGATGAAACTGGGTCCATCAAAACATTAATTCCGTTACTTGATGGAACACGCACTACTAAGGAAATACACCAGGAGCTTGTCAGCAAACACCCCGAAGTCACATTTGAGGAACTAACCGAGGCAATTACTGCTCTTAACTCTCTGGGATATCTTGAAGATAAGACATGGGAAGAAACAACTACTCTATCAACAGCTCAAAAGGATCGATACCGAGCAAATATTCGTTTCTTTTCGATCTATTCAGATATAGACAATCCTCCTAGTAAGATTCAGGAGGTTTTATTGCAAAAGAGAGTAACGATTCTTGGATCAGGTGCCTTTGGCTCTACTCTCCTGTCTAACTTTGCTGGTCTAGGCATTACAAATGTCCGTATTGCCGACTTCGACCGTGTGGAGCTTAGTAATTTAAATCGCCAATTACTTTTTAAAGAGGATGATATTGGTCGATTAAAAATCGAAGTAGCCGAAGAATTCGTTACAAAACGCAATTCAAGCATGTCGGTAGAAACCATTATGAAAAAAATCTCCTCTGCTACTGATGTCAAAGAACTTATAGCAGGTAGTGATCTTGTTATTTTAGCTGCTGATACGCCCTTTTTCTTTATTCAAAGATGGGTAAATACAGCATGTGTTGAATTAGGAATCCCCTATATTGCAGGAGGAGTCAATTTAACAGAAGGAACTTTTTATCATATTCACCCTGGAAAAACTCCTTGCTTGGATTGCTTCCATCTGCATCACTATGATCAAAATCCAGATCATTACGAAGAAGAGGTCAAGTATTTGGTTGATTCAGGATACCATCTTCCTACAGCCACTATCGCTCCAAATTTAGCCATTATTACAGGGATTATCGCTTCTGAAGCATGCAAAATTCTTACAGGCACAAGTCAAGTTCAATCGCAAGGTAAATTTGTGTCGATCAATTTCTTAACGTATGAAACCAAAATTCTTTCAGAAATAGAACGAAAAGAATTAGATTGCCCGACCTGCGGCGAAGGAAATCGAACACTTTCTATCTTCTCGTTGGAGCAACCAGTCGAAGAAGTGCTTAGCTAACGGAGGAATTAACCAATGGAACTAACTAATAGTAGCATGTTGCGTATGCATCCCCTACAAAAACGCCAAGTAAATGAAGAAGAAACCATAATTGGCAGACCCGATAAAAGTGAATATATCATGCTACCTACCTTTGCTGTTGAAATTATTGAGATGTTAGATCAGGGACAAACCATTACCCAAGTAGCTGAAGAAATGGAAAGACGCTTTGGTGAACCTGTCGATGTTCATGATTTTGCACTTGATCTGATAAACGAATATCAATTTGTATATACAGTAGATGGAACAGTAGTTAATGAAAAAGAGATACGCATCGATCATTTTCCATGGATATCCGAACGGGTTGGAAAAGTACTTTTTAACAAATTGACATTCTCTATCTCTATTGCCTGCTTTTTATCTGCTGTTACTCTTCTCTTTTTTCAGCATGAATATTTTCCTGTCTTCACCGATATTTTTAGCTCGCCGTCTTTGACCGCTTCTCTTTTGTTAGCAGTTGTTGTTAACTATCTTTTTTTGTTTATACACGAGACAGCTCACTTAACGGCTGTGCGTTCTCTAGGGGTAGGTAGTCGGATTGGTTTTAGCCATCGCTTATTCTTTCCTGTGGCAGAGACAAACATGTCAGACATCGTTCTAGTTGAACCACATAAGCGTTATACAGCCTACCTCGCTGGCATGTCTGGAGATGCGCTCTTTTTTAGTATTGGTGTCTGGCTCTTGTATGCTAATGATGTAGGAACCATCATGCTATCTGATTTTATGCTCTCCTTTATCAAATTAATGAACTTGAATTTCTTAATGGCTCTGGGCTTTCAATTTATGTTCTTTATGCGAACGGATATTTATTATGTATTCACTACCTTTTTTGGCTGTAATAATTTATTTGATAATACCCAGTTGTTCTTACGTAAATTTTACCGCAAGTGGACTCCTGCTGATCAAGAGCTATGGGACACGGTAGATATGCGAGAAAAACAAGTGATCCGCTGGTACTCCATCTTCTTTTTGTTAGGCTTTTGTTTCGCACTCTATTTCTTCTTCAATTTCTTCTTGCTTCAATCAATCGAGATTATTCGTCGAATTACGACTGATTTCTTGCAATATCCCATTCTCTCTTGGCAATTCGTTGATGGCATTCTCTTACTTCTATTAACATTGCTTCCATTTGGTATTGTACTGTGGTCATGGAATCGCCAAAGAAAAATGACCCGTAACGTAACCCGCCAAGTATCGTGAACCTTGTAAATATAAGTAGGCTGGAAAATTCAAGCAAAAAAAGATGACCCAGGATTATTCACAAGGTCATCTTTTTTATATTTTGTATCTCTTTTCAGCTAAAAAACTACCGGTTTTATCCGACAGTTTTTTCGACATTATTATTTAAGCTGCCCGACAAATACTACTGCCCCATTATACTTCTTATCAATGAAGTCTTTCACTTCAGGGGAGGTCATCGCTTTAGCAAGCTTCTTAATTACTTCACTATCTTTGTTATCTTGACGAGTTGCCAACACATTTACATTTGGATTATCTTTACCCTCTTCAATATAAATAGAGTTCTCTGTTGGTTTTAGTCCAGCTTCCATCGCAAAGTTAGAGTTAATCACAGCTGCATCAATACCTGGATCGTCAATAGAACGTGGCAACATGGCTGGTTCTAACTCTTTTAATTCTATTTTCTTCTCAACGATATCAGCTACTGTTCCATTCGTATCAACGCCGTCCTTTAATTTCAACAGACCCGCTTTTTCGAGAATGCCAAGAATACGGCCTTGTTCAGCAGAGGCATTCGTAATCGCTACTACTGCGCCCTGTGGAAGAGCTGCTACATCTTTATATGCTTTTGATTTATTAGAGTAAATTCCCATTGGCTCAATGTGGATACCCGCTACATACGTAAGGTCTAGACCCTTTTCTTTATTTGTTTTCTCTAACCAAGGAATATGCTGGAAATAGTTAGCATCTAATTCCTTCTCAGCAAGTTGTGTATTTGGCATTACAAAATCTTGGAATAGCACAACATCAAGATTAATGTTTTCCTTCTGTAGCATCGGTTTAACCACTTCATTTAAAATCTCCGCATGAGGAACAGCCGTTGCTCCCACCTTTAGGGTTACTGGTTGTCCTTCTTGTGGTGTAGCTGTGTTAGTATCCGTTTTATTACCAGCACCGCACGCCGCCAAACTTAAAGCTAATACCCCAATCGCTAGTGTAGAAAAAACCTTTTTCATCCTTTTACCCCCCTGTTTTCATTCATTTCATTATTATCAACGATGATCCAGTCTCCGCGAGATCGCGTCACCAATCATCTGAATGATTTGTACAAGAATAATCAACATGACAGTAGTAACCAGCATGATATCTGGCTTAAATCCATTAAAACCGTAGTTAAATGCCATTGCTCCTAAACCACCCGCGCCTACGACACCTGCCATCGCTGTATATCCTACCAAGCTAACAGCAGTAACCGTAATTCCTGAGACAATGCCTGGCAGCGATTCTGGAATTAAGATTTTATAGATGATTTGCCAGTTGCTAGCACCCATGGATTGAGCCGCTTCAATAACACCTCGATTTACTTCACGAATAGATGTTTCCACCAGACGAGCAATAAACGGTGCTGATCCGACAACAAGACTTAGAATAGCCGCATTTGGCCCGATTGAAGTCTGTATTAGTGCGCGCGTAACTGGGATAAGGATAATAATCAATACAATATAAGGAATGGATCGAAAGATGTTCACAATAAAACTAAGGAATTGATACAAAGCTGGCATAGGCTTTAGATGACCTTTACTTGTAACTACGAGTAGAATGCCCAACGGAATACCAATAAGTGCAGCAAATAGTAATGAAAACAAGACCATATAACCTGTTTCCCAAATGGCCTTCTGAATAAGATCCCAGAATTTCATTACGTTTGGTAAATAAGTTAACAAAAAGTCATTCATCAGCGATTACCTCCTTCAGCGCCTCGAATGACATCGACAATAACGCCACTCTTCTTTAAGTAGGCAATTGCTTTTGATTCTGTATCAATATCACCTGGTATCTGAATGTATAGAGTACCAAAGGTAACATCTTTTAAACGTTTAATCTGCCCCTGTAAAATATTTGCCTGCACCCCAACCTCGCTGACTAACTGACTAATCATAGATTGACTAGCTGATCCACCCAAGAAGGTAAGACGCAGGACTGCACCCGGTCCCAAACTATCCAGAAATTCAGGAGATAGCTGATCGTTACCCGATACTTGACTCAAGAATTCCTTAGTTGTAGTTGTTTTAGGATGGGAGAACACTTCTACGACATCACCCGCTTCAATGATTCGTCCACTTTCCATTACAGCTACCTTGTCACAAATTTTTTCGATCACATGCATTTCATGCGTTATTAAAATAATGGTTAACCCTAGTTTGCGATTAATATCCTGTAACAATTCCAAAATAGAATCGGTGGTTTTCGGGTCCAGGGCTGATGTTGCTTCATCACATAAAAGCACATCAGGCTGATTGGCCAATGCACGAGCAATACCTACACGCTGCTTTTGACCACCAGATAATTGAGATGGATACATATCCGCCTTATCAGACAACCCTACCAATTCTAATAATTCTTTTACCTTTACTTGATGCTGTGACTTTGGCACGCCAGCAATCTCTAATGGCAATGCTACATTATCTGCTATAGTACGCGACCATAGCAAGTTAAAGTGTTGAAAAACCATACCGATCTTGCGTCTTGCTTTACGTAATTCTTTTGGTGTTAAATTATGGAGATGTGTGTCACCCACAGTAACTTCACCGCTTGTTGGCGATTCTAGTAGGTTAATCATACGTACTAGCGTTGATTTTCCAGCTCCACTGTATCCAATGATGCCATAAATATCTCCCTGTTGGATTGTCAAATCGACACCATTTAGGGCTGTAAAGGTTCCAAAACGATTTTTAAACACCTTTACAATGTTCGTCAGTTTAATCATGAGAGTAGAATCGCCCCCTGCTTCACCCACGGCTCTAACCGAATGGGCAATCAAATTACGTGATACTTTTCGAAATCTTCGAAATTTTGAAAGATATATCAATTCCTACACAATCACTAGGAATTAGGTACTATAAGAATAAAGAATTAGAAATCTGGTGTCAATGGAAAAATGATAGGAGATGGCCCGTCATGAACCATCTCTATCAAAATAAATGACTCTCTTACGAAGCATGCTTTATAGAGGAGTCTTGATGGGTGTTAGAGGGATCTTCTTGTTTACCTTCCTTATCCTCTACCACGTTGCTTTTGTTTAGCTGCTCGTCCACATATTTGATGACGTCTTTTTCGGATGGGAGTAGCACAGCGCCTTTCCCAGGGACATTCGCTTCTTGGAACATATGCATTGGCGGTAATTGATGACCACCTTCTCCTGACTGTTTAAGTGACATCCCCAACGAGCCTAGCTTAATCATATCAAGTGTGGCAAGATTGGTCTGGATATAAGGTTGGACACTATCCAAAATTTTGGGAATTTGAAAAATAGTGGTGGTAGACTTTAATTCTGTAGCCAGAGCGCTTAGTAGCTTACGTTGACGTTCTGTACGAGTATAGTCAGAAGTGGCATCATGTCGGAATCGAGCATATTGCAATGCCTTCTCACCATCTAAGTGTTGTAATCCCTTTTTTAAATTAATATCGTACTTTCCTTTATCTGTTGGGTCATGATAACGCATATTCTTTTCTACATCTATCTCAACACCCCCAACAGCATCTATCAAGCTCTTGAAGCCTTCAAAATCAGTTATTAAATAGTAATGGACTGGTTGTCCTACAAAATCACTGACTGTTTCCATGGCAAGCTCAGGGCCTCCATACGCCAACGCTTCATTTACACGCGTTTTCCCATGTCCAGGTATACGCACAAGCGTGTCGCGCATAATGGAGAAAAGATCATACGTTTTTTTCTGTGGATCAATACTCACTAGCATCATGCTATCAGAACGTGGTAACTCATGTGGACGCATCTCTCGTTTGTCTACACCCATTAGCAGAATGTTAACTCGTTCGGTACCCGTCCATACAGGTGGAGCTTCTGGTTTTGTGGCAGTTGGATTCGATGTTGGCGGAAATAATGTCGTGTCTTGAATCCCTGACAAAAAACCAAAGATTTTATATGCAAAAAAAGCCGCCGTAATTAAAATCAGAAATACACATAAAAATAGAATTCGCTTTGTTCGAATACTCAAACTGGATTTCACCATCCTTGTCAGTCCGTGTCAAAATTTGTTGGCTTATTTCATCCTACTAGTATACTCGAAACAGCTGTTTTGCGAATCATTTTTCTTTACCACTTTTGGAGAATAGAAGAAAAGGAGCCACCTGATGGTCAGCTCCTTTTTTGCATTTTCTCTTCATGGTATTGGATATTCACGCGCGATTCCTGTTCTTTCGGGACTTTAACCTTGTATACCTTTACCCAAGCATGATTTTCATGAATCAAGTGTTTTTTACTATGATACTCGACGCCTTGTTCCTCAAGATGCTTACACCATTGGACAAATTCCTTCTTATCAGTAGTACGAAGTAAGGTTACCCATAATCGCTCTTCAAATAAGTAAGCGATGAGCGAACAGACGAGAGTCATCACAAGAAAGAAGATTTCCATAGCACCCCCTCCTGTTGCTACTGTATGCATACTGGCGAGAGTACGTTTCTACTAGTTGATTTTATAAGCCTCTTTGGGCTGTGAGGAACGCAGAGCTCCCCCCATACCAGCAACAAAAGTAGGAATTCCTGCTGCGACAAAGATTAAAGCCCAATCCCGTAACGAGAGATAGGTTGTTTTAAATACTGGCTGCATTACATCCCAGTAAATAACGACTAGTACTAAAGCCATTGACGATAACACTGCCCAGACCAAGTACTTGTTGCTAAATGGGTTGCGGTGGAAGACGGAATGCTCACTACGACAATCAAATACATGAATGAGTTGTGCAAGAACTAAAGTAGCGAACGCTACCGTTTGGGCGTGAGTTAGATCATTCGGATTTTCATGATACGCAACGACAAACGCTCCTAGAGTCATCAATCCAATTAAAAAACCCCGACTAATAATCTTCCAGCCCAATCCACGGCCAAAAATATTTTCATGTTTTTTGCGCGGTTTATGTCGCATAGTGTCTCCTTCAGACGGATCGATCCCTAATGCCATAGCAGGTAGTCCGTCTGTTACCAAATTGACCCACAGGATTTGAATGGGAAGTAATGGTAATGGGAGTCCCATTAGCATAGCGAAAAACATGACTAAAATCTCTCCGACATTGGACGCAAGTAAGTAACGAATAAATTTTCGGATATTATCATAGATGTTTCGCCCTTCTTCTACAGCAGAAACAATGGTAGCAAAATTATCGTCTCGCAATACCAGGGATGCTGCTTCCTTGGTAACATCTGTTCCCGTAATTCCCATCGCAATCCCAATATCAGAAGCCTTGATGGCAGGTGCATCATTTACACCATCACCTGTCATTGCTACAATATGACCACAGCTTTGCAATGCCTTGACAATACGCAACTTATGCTCCGGAGACACACGGGCATAAACATATACCTTGTCAACAGTTCGCACCAGTTCCTCCTCAGTCATCTCATCAATTGTGGCTCCTTCCAGCACATGGCTGTTCCCTTCTTGAAACAGACCAATCTGACGTCCAATCGCTTCTGCGGTTATTTTATGATCTCCTGTTATCATCACTGTTTTAATTCCTGCTTGGCGGCACAACTGGATAGAAGACTTTACTTCTTGACGTGGAGGATCTATCATGCCAACCATCCCCACAAATATGAGATTTGTTTCTAATGCAGATGGTGTTTCACCTGTTATATAGTTTTGGAGTGATCTGTATGCAAAGCCTAGAACTCGCAGGGCCCCACTCGCCATCTCTTCTGTCTGCTTAGCAACTGCGATACGATGAGCAGTTGTAAGAGGTACAATCTCCCCTTGCCAGTATATGTGGGAGGAGTGCTGTAGCAGAGCCTCGACAGCTCCTTTGGTTAGCAATTCGGTTTTTCCATCTGGTGATTGTTCTACCACAGACATCATTTTACGTTCAGAGTCAAATGGTAATTCATCAATACGAATGGTAGGCTCGTCTTGTTTTTTACCCTCCTTCAATCCCTTGTAAGCTAAAGTAAGTAGGGCTCCCTCAGTCGGATCTCCAATTACATTCCATGTCGAAATATTCTTAGATAAAAATAGCTTGGAGCGTTCCTTTTGCTGAGCATTTACTAATTTTGCATTATTGCATTTTTCTGCTATTTGACAAATTTGGGATAGCCCTTGATCTATCGTTATTTTGATTGATTTTCCTTGCCATATAATTTCCCCATTTGGCTCATAGCCATTACCAGTTACATCAAAGCTTTTTCCGCTATGCCAAAGATGAGTTACTGTCATTTTATTTTCAGTAAGGGTCCCTGTTTTATCAGAGCAAATAACTGACGCACAACCAAGGGTTTCGACGGAGGGAAGCTTGCGAACGATAGCATTTCTCTTGATCATTCTCTGCACACCTAGAGCTAGGGCTACTGTTACAATTGCAGGCAATCCTTCTGGTATAGCAGCTACAGCGAGGCTGACCCCTGAGAGAAACATTGTCATTAATTCTTGTCCATGCCAAACCCCTGCTACAATGACAAAGATCGTGAGTATTAGTGCAATCCAGACGAGCGTTTTCCCCATCTGCTCCAATTTAATCTGTAAGGGAGTTTCTAACTTATCAGCTTGATTGATCAAGTGCGCAATTTTTCCTATCTCGGTAGACATGCCTATTTCAATAACAATTCCCTTTCCAGTTCCGCCAGCTACCATAGTTCCCATAAAGGCTACGTTTTTCTGGTCACCTAGTGGAACCGCTCCTGTTGATTCAATAACGTTAGCTGTTTTCATTACTGCTATCGATTCTCCAGTAAGCGTAGACTCCTCTATCTCCAGCCGATTGGCATTAATCAGTCTCATATCAGCAGGAACACGGTCACCTGCTTCAAGAAGTATAAGATCCCCTGGGACCAATAAAGAAGCAGGTATCATGTCCAAGTTTCCGCTACGAATCACACGAGCCATTGGAGATGCCATATCTTTTAAAGCGTTTAACGAACTTTCTGCTTTAGCTTCCTGAATAAAACCTAATACGCCATTTAAAAAAATGATAGCAATGATAGTGATAGCGTCTAGGTACTCCCCTAAGAAAAAGGAAAGGATGGTGGCAACCACTAGAACTCCCACCATAAAATCTTTAAACTGATTCATAAATACAACATAGAGTGGAACTTTTTCGGCCTCAGCAAGTTGATTTTTACCATATTTTTGTCTACGAGTAGCCGCTTCCTCCTGTGTTAAACCGTTATGAACATCACTGCCTGTCATACTGGGTAATTCCGCTAGAGGGACTTGGTACCACGGTTTATTCGGCTTCAATACAATCTCCTCCAATGCTCTTCTTCAACTTATTCTCATATCTATGCAGACAAGCCGATTAGTATGAAAAAAGCTTAAGATGAAAAACATCGGACGTACGAAGCTCTTTTACAGCAGCAATCCCATGTGATAGTCGACAGTCCATTTGATCAAAAAAGCTTCGGTTCCTTCACTTGAGAATGGATACCGAAGCTTTCCGTTCGTCTCCTCACCATTTAAAAAGACCAATACCTATTAACAGGATCGCTGGAAGAAATGATAGCCTCTGGAACCATCCGACCGACGAAAAACGACGTCCCACCTTTATTCCCGCCCACAGTAAGATAATACTGGTTAAGGCCACCCATAGAGAGGTGAATAGAGGTGCAAACCCCAATAACGTTAAACTAATTCCAGAACCAAACGCATCAAGAGACAATGCCAAACCTAGCATAACCGCTTCCGTGCCTACGATATGTCCCGAATGATCTGTATCCGCTCTGGCTGGATCACGTAAAATGTGTATCATTAATCCAAACATTCTTATCGTCCAGCGAAACTCCCGATATGTTGGCCTCTCCTTTACAGGTAGAATATCGGATGGCTTCTGTTTTCCTACCATTATCTTCCAAAAAGTTAAACCGCCAATCAGAATAAGTACGGTTGCTCCAATTTTAGAGCTTAGTTCAGACGTTACCCAATATTGAAGCCATTGTCCTATTGTCATAGAAACAAAGATGACGGTAAAGGAACACAGACCAATTACCATAAAAGAAAGAAACGGCATCTTCATTTTACGTAAACCGTATGACATCCCAACGCCAAAGCCATCCAAGCTGATCGCTAAACAAATCAGCATTAGCGACAATACCCCCATGTCGATATCCACCTCTGCTTTCATCCCATCATATGAAAGAAAGCTGGGGGCTGGTTCCTTTAGCGCCTAAAGTATTTTTGCCGTTGTCTATGCACCACTGTACGCCTTCTAGGCATTCGTATCACGTCTTCCTTCATACCCTGTACAAAGGGATACGTCATAAATGAAAAACGTCCATTCCTATTTGGAATGGACGTTACATTTCCTACTATCTATTTACAATGTTGATCAAAGGCATCAGTTAGGAGCTTCGCAATGGATTCAAGTTCATTGCCTTCAATTTGATGGCGTTCAACCATTGCTACCAGCTTACCATCCTTCAATAGCGCATAAGATGGTGAAGATGGTGGGTATCCTTCAAAATACTCGCGAGCTTTAGCAGTTGCTTCCTTATCTTGACCAGCAAAAACCGTGTAGAAATGGTCTGGCTTGGATTCATGGCGAGTCGAATAGATAGCTGCGGGACGAGCCAATCCTGCTGCACAGCCGCATACAGAGTTAACCACTACCAATGCAGTTCCTTTTAATTCCGAGAAAGTCGCTTCTACTTCATCTGCTGTGCGAAGTTCTTCAAATCCAGCATTAGTTAGCTCATCTCGCATTGGTTGAATAACTTGGCTCATATATGCTTCATAAGACATCATAATCGTTCAACTCTCCTTTACATACATACATTTCTTCTATTATACCTGTTCTCGTATCAATCGAGTACAGCCGATCTGCATTTATTACACTTCCATTACAATGGTAAGAATCATCGGGTTACGTCCGGTTTTTTCAAAGATGAATGGCTTTAATACCTGGTTAATCTGGGATTTCAATTCAGACCACTCTCTCACTTTGCGGTCTAATGCTTCCAATAACTTGTGTTTGACTAAACCAGTAGCTTCCTGAATGAGAGATTCAGAACCCCTAACATAGACAAAACCACGACTTACGATATCTGGTCCAGTTAAAAGCTTGAATTGTTTCATATCGATACTAACCACAACAACCATTAAACCATCCTCTGCAAGATGCTTACGATCGCGTAACACGATATTACCAACATCTCCAATACCGCTACCATCAATAAGGACGATACCTGCTGTCACTTTGCTCGTCACACGCCCTGATTCTCGGGTGCAAGAAACGACATCCCCATTATCAATAATAAAGATGTTCTTAGACTCTACGCCCACCTGTTCAGCTAATCTAGCGTGTTGTTTGAGCATCCGATACTCTCCATGGATTGGAATAAAGTATGTAGGACACAAAAAGCTCAGCATAAGACGCAATTCTTCACTACTACCATGACCCGAAGCATGAATATCGAATGCAGTGTTTTGTACCACATTAGCCCCAGCACGATATAACTTATCAATAATGCGGCTTACATTGACCGTATTTCCCGGAATTGGCGACGCAGAGATAATCACTGTATCGTCTGGATAGATATGAACAGAACGGTGTGAACCAGACGCGATACGCGTTAACGCCGCCATCGGTTCTCCCTGACTACCCGTACAAATAATTAATACCTTGTTATCAGAGTAATTATCAATGTTTTTAATATCAATCTGACATCCCTCGGGCACCTGGATATAGCCTAGTTCCTGTCCAATCATGAAGGCTTTTTCCATGCTTCGACCGATAACAGCAATCTTCCGGTCATCCGCCACTGCGGCATCCACAACCTGTTGCAAACGATGGACATTGGAAGCAAAGGTAGCCAAGATAATACGACCTCGTGCTTTGCTAACAACATCCATAATGCTATCGCCAACCGTACGCTCTGACATTGTAAAACCAGGGCGTTCGCTGTTGGTGCTATCAGACATCAAGGCTAGTACACCATTTTTTCCGATGCGGGCAATTTTTCCAAACTCAGTAGGACGTCCTACTGGTGTCAGGTCAAATTTAAAATCCCCTGTGTGAACTACTGTTCCTTCTGGAGTTTCAATCGCAACGCCAAACGAATCAGGAATACTATGATTAGTACGGAAGAAAGAAACAGAGAGATTTTCAAATGGTAAGATCGTATCTTCAAACACAGGTACCATCTTTACATCATTTTGCATACGGTGCTCTTCAAGCTTAGCCTTTACTAATCCAAGTGTCAGGCGTCCACCATAGATCGTTGCCTGGATTTGTTTTAACACATAGGGAATAGCACCAATATGATCTTCATGTCCATGAGTAAGTACCATAGCCTTGATCTTGTGCTGGTTTTCAATTAGGTAAGAAACATCTGGTATCACCAAATCTATCCCAAACATTTCAGTCTCAGGAAATTTTACGCCACAGTCGATGATGATAATCTCATCCTCGTACTCTACGCAATACATATTTTTACCAATTTCCCCCAGACCACCTAAACCAAAAATTTTAACCTCACTCAAAAAAATACCTCCTACAAATACGATGTGGGCCGTTCTATGCACTCTGCTTTTATAGTAACATAATTTTCATATGGATAGTTGTATTCTCCCAAGGCTTTCACACTTTCACTTTCCTTCCACTAAAAAATTAGTATACTCATTTCGTCTATAAAACAGACTAAAAAAAGAAAGAATCCGTAAAAAACAGGCCATTGTCATGCCTAATCACAAAAAAAGCGGATTTGTACCCTTACAACCACCATATATCGTTATGCTTTCCTGTTATATAAAAAAACCAGCAAGGACTAAAAGCCATGCTGGTTTTTGCTTTTGTATTACTTTATTTTAACCAAAACGGCCACTAAGATAATCGGCCGTTTCTGCTCGCTTCGGATCATTGAATAAATTGTTAGTTGAAGCTTTCTCCACTAGCTCTCCCATGAGAAAGAAAGCCGTCTCATCTGCTACTCGTACAGCCTGATGCATATTATGAGTCACAATGACAATCGTATAATCGTGTTTCAACTGGATGATGAGCTCTTCAATCTTCGAAGTAGAAATTGGGTCTAACGCTGAACACGGCTCATCTAAGAGCAGAACTCCCGGCTTCATTGCGATTGCTCGTGCTAAGCATAGACGTTGCTGCTGACCACCAGACAGAGCTAGGGCGGAATCATTCAACCGATCCTTCACTTCATCCCATAGTGCAGCCTTTCGTAAGCTTTCTTCCACTATATAGTTCAATTCGGCCTTATTTGACGTCCCGTGAAATCGTGGTGCAAATGCAATATTTTCATAGATGGATTTTTGGAAGGGATTCGCACGTTGGAACAGCATTCCCACCGATTGACGAAGTCCCTCCTTTTTTACTGAAGAACCATAAATATCCGCTCCATCTAGCAAAAGTCTCCCTGTCACACGACAACCTCTAATCTCTTCGTTCATTCGGTTAATCGTGCGTAAAAAGCTAGATTTCCCACAACCCGACGGACCGATCAGCGCCGTTACTGTATTGCGCTCCATTTGGATGTTAATATTTTTTACAGCATGTTTATCACCATAAAACACGGACAAGCTCTCTGCTTCAATAATAGCTGTTTTCTGGGCGATTGTTATTGGCATATTGATTCCCCTCTTCCTTACGCGGCAATTTTGGTTAAACGTTTATGCAACCAACGGCCAAACCAACGTGCCCCACCATTAAACAGTAGAACTGCGATCACTAGAATAGCTGCCGCTCCATCCGCAATTTCCCGTGCATCTGCAACGAGACCTTCCGCATTAATTTTCCAGATGTGCACAGCCAAAGACTCTGCTGGACGGAATACGTTCCATGGAGAAGAAGGGCTACTTAGGTCAAAGTTATTGAATTGTATATCAGGGGAGGTCATACCCGCTGTAAACAGTAACGCCGCCGCTTCTCCAAATACGCGCCCAGAAGCAAGTACAAATCCTGTAATCAAGCCAGGCAATGCAGCAGGTAATAGGACCGAAACAATTGTTTTCCATTTCGTTACACCTAATGCATAGCTGGCTTCCTTCTGGTCTTGTGGGACAGAACGCAAGGCATCCTCTGTAATACGGACGATTAACGGTAGATTAAATACAGTCAGAGCCATCGCACCAGAGATCAATGAATATCCCCAGCCTGTCATACTAACAAAAAGCAACAGTCCAAACATACCTACAACAATGGACGGCAGGGAAGAAAGTACCTCAATAGACATACGAATCATTTGCACCCACTTTCGATCAGGTGCGTATTCAGCCAAGTAAATTCCTGCGCCAAGCCCAATAGGAACAGCGAAGCACATAGTTAAAACCAATAAATATAGGGAGTTAAATAGCTGTGGACCAATTCCTCCACCTGCGTTTAACATGTCAGGCGGGGATGTGATAAAATTCCAATTTAATTTTGCTGCCCCTTTGCTGATCACAAAACCTAAAAGACCAATCAACATAGCAATTAAGAGAACAGCAATTCCAGTTAGTAGAAAGGTGGCAATTTTATCCTTTTGCTTGTTAGTCATTATTTTGCCCCCTTCTTTCTACCGATTAAGCGAACCACCAAGATAAACAATAGGGACATAGCCAACAGAACCAAGCACATGGACCAAAGCGCATTATGGTAGGGAGTACCTGGGATCGTATTTCCCATATTTAATGTGATACCACTTGTCAGAGTAATCGACGGATCGAATAAACCTCCAGGTAGCTTCATCGTATTTCCGATAACCATTTGGACAGCTAACGCCTCACCGAAGGCCCGAGCCATACCAAGAACAACACCTGTCAGACAACCAGAACGTGCTGTATATAGCACAACATGGCGAATCGTTTGCCAACGAGTAGCACCTAGCGCTAGCGAGGCATTGCGTAATTCCTGTGGCACAGTGGCGATTGCATCAGCGGCAACACTGGTCACAGTGGGCAGGATCATAATTGCTAGAACAATTCCCCCTGCAAGTAAGCTAAATCCTAAAATATCAAATTGACTGCGAAGAAACGGAACAAGCAAGGTAAGACCTACATATCCGTATACAACCGATGGAATTCCAACTAACAACTCCATAACTGGCTTCAATACCTTTTGACCAAACTTGGGAGCAATCTCAGTCATATACACAGCTGCTCCAATACCTAAAGGGGCTGCAATCATTGTTGCAATCAATGTAACTCCAAAGGAACCTAGTATAAAGGCTACTGCTCCAAATTGACCTGGCTCTGCTTCCGGGTCCCATTTTGTACCGGTAAAAAATTGCGACACGCTAACCCCGTCCACCATAAAGGTAGCGAGGCCACGCGAAGCAATAAAATAGAGGATGGAGAGCGTTAGAAGGCCTAACAATCCCGCACAGACAGCTGTAATCAGCTTCCCTGCTTTTTCTTCCCATTCATGTTTTTTATTGATGTGGAACCGGTCGGAAAGTTTTTTGGCAGAAGCGGAGTTTCTCATTTGCCCCGCTCTTACTGGTGTTCCCTGCTGTAACAGTGTTGTTCTTTGCTCAGCGCTCACTAAACGCTCCCCCTTTAATTAGTTAACCTTTTTCTGAGCTACACGTTTCTCTATTTTTGTGTAATCTCACCCTTAGCTGTTCTTTCCACCTTCATGGCAGAGGCTGGGATGTATTTCAATTCTTGTACGATTCCTGTTTGTACTTCGTCACTTGCCATGAATTCCAAGAACTCTTTTTGCGCACCAGTTGGCTCACCTTTTGTATACATGTGCTGATAAGCCCACACTTTATATTTATTCGTTACGATGTTTTCTGTTGTAGCTTCTACACCATCTAGTTTTACTGCTTTAACAGTGTCATTTAGATATGAAGTACCAAGGTATCCGATTGCCCCAGGTGTTTCAGCAATAATTTTGCGAACTGTACCGGAAGAATCCTCTGTGATACCTTCAGCTTCCTCTGCACCATCCAAAGCATATTGTACGAAAGTAGCACGAGTACCAGAGTTTTTCGGGCGGTTGACCAATGTAACCTTTTGATCCGCTCCACCGACTTCTTTCCAGTTCGTTACTTTGCCTGTAAAGATATCAATTAATTGTTGCTTTGTTAGATTATCTACACCCGCCTTAGGATGAGTCACGGCTGCCATACCTACTACAGCAATTTTGTGATCTACCAATTGGTCAGCAGGAATTCCTTTCTTTTCTTCCGCAAAAATATCAGAGTTTCCGATAGTAGATGCACCATTGGCCACCTGGCTCAAACCCGTACCACTACCTCCACCTTGCACTTGAATTTGCACTTGCTGATTTTTCTCCATAAATTTCTTAGCTGCTTGCTCTACTAACGGCTGCATTGCTGTGGACCCTACAGCTGTGATAGAACCGCTGCTGGCTGTATTTGTATCTGTTTTCGTTTCTGTTTTGGCTGGTGCTGGTGTAGCCGGTGCTGTCGCATTAGAAGTGCCTCCCGCTCCGCAGCCAGTTAAAAGTAAACCTACAGATAGCATACCTGCCATAAGAATGGATGAAATCTTTTTCAAAGGAAATCCCCCTCGTCGCCTTCAATCATTTGATTTCTTTTACACTCTCATCCTACCTCCCTAGCTTAAAGCTAGGATGAACGTAACGTAAAAGGAGTGTTAAGGATTGTTAAGGTTTTATGTAGGTGGGTTTGAAGGAAGCGCTTTTTGGGTAAGAAAAAAGCTGCCATATACTCTTGGCAGCTTTCACATTCTTTTCTAGCTATTTTCAAGGAATTGACTACTTCAACAGCTATTGAATCTCTTACTCTCTGACTAGTTTTTTCATTTCTCGCAAAATCTTTTCTTTATCCATATCATCCGCCATACCATATATCTGACGAATATTTTGATTTTTGTCTAACAGGAATGTCTTCATGGTATGTACATATAAGCCGTCTTTTTGCTTCTCTGCCCCGATCCAGAAATCGTTCAATATAGGCTTCATAATGTCATCTGGTCCACGTAGGAATTGCCAGCCGCTTGGATCAGCTTGAACTGCTTTCGCATATTTCTGTAATGCTTCTGGAGTATCGTTCTCATAATCAAATGTGACCGAAATAAACTCTATGTCTTTTCCATACATCCCATCTTCTTTTAATTTATTCTGTAAATCCACCATATGTTGCGTGGTAAGCGGACATACGTCGGGACAACGTAAAAAAATGAATGAGACGAGGCGGACTTTACCATTGGAATCAGAAAGTTTGACATTCTGCCCGTCCATACGCTCCAACGTAAAATCTTGAACTTTCTTAATAATTGGCATATCAGCCGTAGAAAAATAGCTCTTGTACAAAACACTGCCTACAGCGATCAGAATAATAATAACTCCAAAGATGGGCAACCACTTTCGATAGAGGCTCCCTGCTGTTACATCCTCCATTTTTATCCCCCTACTCTTTTATCTCGTAGTTGTATAGAAACGTGTGCACTTTGCCTTGATCATCTTTCCATTCCAGCGTGCTCTGCCATTCGCCAGGCATCATAATATGAGGGCCGGATTCTTGCCAATGTGTTTCCTTTTGCTTCTTTAACTCCTTTTCACTTTTACCATGAGTATCCATGCTAGGCATCTCAAAATGCAAGACAGCTCCTTGCCCTGATTCCGCTTGCGCTTTGTCATTGGTAATCGTGACTGTGTACGTATTAATTCCAGCTATTCCCGGCTTTATTTCCAGCTTCGCCTGATAACCATCTTGGGTGGCTTGCAATTCGATAGTGCCTTCCTTATTATCGCTGCCACCACAACCGGTTACGACGAGTAACAGAAACATTGCTCCAAGCCAGCCCAACCATTTCATCTGTTGTTTCGGCATGTTACTCCCCCACTTTACTTTAGCGAGCAATCTCTCCTGGCCAAGCCAGCATGCCGCCTTCCATATTGACTGCTTCAATTCCATTATGCTTTAAAAATTCACAAGCATGGTAGCTTCTTGCTCCACTTCGGCATACCATGATGATTTCTTTGGAAGTATCAAATCGGTCCAGAGAAGCTGGTACATCATTTAAGGGAATTAAGATCGCTTCTGCAATATGACCTGCTACCCACTCTTCTGGTTCTCTCACATCAATAATTTGAATAGCAGCCTTCTCCTTTACTTTCGTCAACACCTCTTCAGGTGTAATTTCCCTCACGATATTACTCATCAATAATATCCTCCTCATTTTACGATAATTCAAATATATCATATGTCCCCTATAGAAAAAAAAGAGAAGCAGCCCCAAACTGCTGGAGTACTTCTCTTGTCAAAAATTGTTAACAAATTACTGGTTTTTCTTGTCCCCTTTGACGTATTTAGCGTCAAATAAGAAGAGCCTCATCAACAAAATAAGCGAAGGAACTAATAAACACAGCCCTGCTATGAATCCAATGACCAGTGCTTTCCCCATCTCTGGACTGTTAATACTATCAGTGATTGTGATGTAGGGATACAACAAGTAAGGTAAATGCGCTTTACCATATCCGAAGAAAGCAAAGAAAAACTGTAGCATGACCGCAATAAACGCCCAACCATACGCGCGTCGTTTATACAATAAAAAGGTGGCTATCATAAACCAAATAAAAGATACGACGAAAAACCAGCCGTTTTCCAACATTTTGGCATAATGCTCTGGGTTATGAATCTGAATGGTCCAAAACACAAGCAAGCTAGCAATTATAGTTGGAAGAGACCAGATCATTGCATAAGAGTGCAACATCTTGGTCGCGCCCTTGTCACCTGCTTTGTTAGCATAAAAGGTCAAAAAGGTTGCACTAATAAATAATACGCTGACTAAAGCAAGTAATATAACAGCATATGTGTAAGGTGTTGCCAGCATTTTGCCCATTAACAGATGGATCTTATTGCCTTCTTCCACAATAAATCCACCCTCTGATGCTACAAGAACGGTAGATAAAGCAGCAGGAAGCAACAAGCCCGTAATCCCATAAATTCCATAATAAAATGTACTGTCTCTAGCCCCGTAATGCGCAAATGCATAGAAAGAACCACGTAATGACAACAACACTAAAGCTAAACTACCGGGGATTAATAACGCTGTGCCGTAATAATAAGCTGTGTCTGGGAAAAAGCCGACAATCCCCACAATAAAGAAGATTAAAAACACATTTGTAACTTCCCAGACAGGAGACAAATAGCGCTGAATAATTCCGTTCACGATGTGGTCCTTCTTGCGGCGTCTAGAATAGTAAGCAAAAAATCCCGCTCCAAAGTCAATGGAAGCAATGATCAGATAGCCATACAGGAAAATCCACAGTATGGTAATCCCTAGAAGTGCAAGCGTCATGTATTCCTACCTCCCCGTCCTATTTTTCCAGTTCCAATTCGACTGGTTTATCTTTGAACATTCGCTTCAGGACAAGGGCGCACACCGTTCCCAGAAAGGCGTACAGCAAGCAGAAAAGAATGAGCATTTCACCGACATTATTTGCCGTCGTCGCTGCATGCATCGTTCGTAAATAACCATTTAATATCCAAGGTTGTCTACCAATCTCCGCAAACATCCAGCCAAATTCAATCGCTAAAAATCCGAGTGGAGCTCCAAGAGCAGAAGCCCACAAAATCCATTTAGGTGGTACTCGCTTCCGTACTTTTACAATCAAGAAGTAAAGCACTGGAACTAATGCCATATATCCGCCAATGGTTGCCATACTATCAAACAGATAATGAATAAACAGTGGAGGCCATTCATCGCGGGGAATGTCATTTAACCCTACCACTACGCCATTTGGGGAATTAGTCGCTAAAATACTCAAGGCATAGGGTACCTTAATTGCATACTTAACCTCTTGCTTTTCTTTATCCAAAACACCACCAAACACAAATTCTGCCTTGTCAGTGGTTTCAAAATGCCATTCTGCTGCCGCTAGCTTCGCAGGTTGATACTCGGCTAGGAATTTACCAGCGATATCTCCCCACACAGCAGTCCCCATGGAAAAGATAAACGCAAGTGTCAGTGACAGGTTAAGTGCCTTTTTGTGATAGGAATGCGTCTTCCCCTTTAGCATGCTTAGGGCAGCGATTGCAGCCATCACATAGGCACTAGTGGCATAAGCAGCAAAGACCATATGCCCCACCTTAGAAGGTGTAGCTGGATTAAACATCGCTACCATCGGTTGAATATCACGCAGTACTCCATCCACTAGGGTGAAGCCCTGCGGCGTATTCATAAAAGCATTCACTGTCATAATGAAGAAAGCAGAACCAGTGGAACCAATTATCACTGGAATAGAGATAAGCCAGTGAAGATACGGATTCTTAAATCGGTCCCATGTATAAATATAAATGCCTAAGAAAATTGCTTCAAAGAAGAACATAAACGTTTCTAAAAACAGCGGTAATGCTATTACCTCTCCGGCCAATTTCATAAATGATGGCCACAAAAGACTTAATTGTAACCCGATACAGGTTCCTGTCACTACCCCAACTGCTACTGTCACAGTGAATCCTCGTGTCCAACGGCGTGCCATTAATAGATAAGCTTTGTCTTTTTTACGAATTCCAATAAACTCGGCAATAGAGATAACCAAAGGAATACCTACACCCATTGAAGCAAAAATAATATGAAACCCCAGTGTCACGGATGTTAGTATTCGGGCTAACATAGTGCTATCCAGATCCAATCGTACTCCCCCCTCATACCATAAATCATTCTCTTACAGTGTGAATTTTATCACACATACTCAACATTTATGTTAAAAACTATCGTTATGTTGTGAACAATGCAGGGCGAATTTTTGTCGAATTTGTAGCTAGTGTTTATTTGTGAATAAACTATGTCTAGCCCATGCCATCTTTTCTAAAACTGATTAAATAAAGCTTGATTTCCTTCTACTTCTATCAATCTATTTATAAAAAATTGGGTGATGTAAACAAAATATTTTACTCATTTATCGCCATATAGATATCAGGATTGGGGAATGGACTAGCTTTCTTAGTATAGCTAGCCCAAGCTACTATTATGTTTAAGAAAAGAAAAATCCAGCCTTATGCCAAAGGCTGGATTCTACAAGTATTCGTTATCGATACTTCAAAACAGTGTGTTATATTCTTTTACAATTCTAAAGGCTTAGCTACTTGATAAAAGGGAAACAGCGATAAGGAAACATAACCCTTAATATCTGTAATAGGTATTTGACCAATGCTAGGATCACGGCTATCCATACTTTCACCCAATGTTCGATTATCTCCTAACACAAACATGTGATCCTGAGAAATTGTAAGTAGAGCTATATCCTCCGATACGCCTTGCGTATATAGTTCTGGCAGAGGGCTATCATTCACATAGACGACTCCTTTTTCAATTTTCACCGTATCACCAGGCAAACCAATAATTCTTTTTATGATTTCGTACCCCTTCGCTTCCTCGTGAATAACCACTACATCACCAAAAGCTGGCTTTGCAAAATGAGTCGGAATTTTATTCAACAGGACGATACTTCCATCCTGCATGGTAGGATCCATCGAATGACCAACTACCCTTGTAAGACCAATGCTATTTATCATAAGAAAGTAACCGACTGCTAATACCAGAAAAAAACGTAGCCAACTGAAAAGCTCAGATTGGAATGACTTTTTAGGTTGGTTAGGTGTGGCATCATTTTCTTTTGTTTTTAGTTTTATCATTTCCATCCTTAACACCTTTTTCTTATAGAGTTGTAGTTTTCTCATTATGAATAGATCATGGTGTTGAAAGTGGTTCTTGCGCTGTGTTTGTTGGGTCTGGAATATCTGCTGGGCGCTCCTGACTCTCTCTTGGATCAGGTCCCTCTACAGTTAGGATTGGCTTCTCATCTGGTGGCATTTCCTGATGTTGTTCAGATGCCGGCTGTTGCGATTCGCTCGGGTTTGGTGCTGGTGCCGGCTGGTGCGATTCGCTCGGGTTTGGTGCTGGTGCCGGCTGGTGCGGCTCGCTTGGGTTTGGCACTGGTGCCGGCTGGTGCGGCTCGCTTGGGTTTGGCACTGGTGCTGGCTGTTGCGGCTCGCTTGGGTTTGGCACTGGTGCCGGCTGTTGTGGCTCGCTTGGATTTGGCACTGGTGCTGGCTGTTGCGGCTCGCTTGGGTTTGGTACTGGTGCCGGCTGTTGCGGCTCGCTTGGATTTGGCACTGGTGCTGGCTGTTGCGGCTCGCTTGGATTTGGCACTGGTGCTGGCTGGTGCGGCTCGCTTGGGTTTGGTACAGATACGGGTGGTACTTCTGGCGTTGGAACCGGCGTGCCTCCCTTTACAGGTGGTGGGGGTGGAGTTGGAATAAACTCCAGGGAAGGAGCTTCATAACTGTCCGCCAGGTCCTTCATTGCATGTTTAGCGCTACTTAGAATGGCATCCATTTTTCTTTCTACTTGCCGTTTATCCTTTTCATTGGAGATATCCAAATTATCGATTAGGGTACCGGAATAATCTGCTAAAGATGTAAGTCGTGCTGCTTTTTCTTCCACAGTAAATTGCTTTAAATCTTCAGCCGATTCTAGAAGTTTTCGTTGGATTTCTGCCTTCAAGCGCTCCTTTTGTACTTGCGTCTCCGTTTTTAGGGCATCAGTTACCGATTGCTTGGCTGTCTCGGCACTTTGTGTATACCATCCTTGTAATAATTGCGTAACATCCACATCAGCATAGGCAACACCCATCGTTAGACCAAAACACATGCTTAAAGAAACAAATCCAAGGAAAATTCGTTTTCGCACCTTATTACGTCGCTGCTTTTCTCTTTTCGATCTACTTAACACATCTTTTCCCCCTTAATGGGCATTGTCAGAGCTTACAACAGAAGCTCTGACAATGTATGATAATAGTTTTTTATTTAAATTGATCGGCTACTAGTTGATCCAAGCTATTCTTTGCATCCTTTTCAGCCTTAGCACCTGTATCTTTAATAGCATCCTTCACTTGTTTCTCCAATAATTTAGCGGATTCGTCAACTACTTTTTGGATTTCAGCAACTTTTTCGTCAATAAAGCGTTTTGTTTCCTCTTTAGAGCTAGCTTCTTTCTCGCGAATCAAACCATTAATCGTATTCTTAGCATCGTTAATCGCACTGGTTAGTTCTTGCTTTGCTTTGTCTTGTGCACTAGTAACGTTTGTTCTTACTTCTTGTTTTCCTGCTTCTCCAGCGTGGTTCACTTTATTTGTAAGATCGACGATCGAATTGACTTTTGTATGATTGGCTGCTTTGTTAATTTCCTGCTTTAATCCCTCTACCTTCTGGTTGTATTGGTTCTGCATATTGCCCTTGATTTCGTTCGTTTTGCCTCTCAAAGCATTCAAATAATCGTTTTTAGCAGCTGTTACTGAAGCGACGGCACGATTTGCTTCCTCGCTACCCGCTTGCTTAACACGGTCAGCAACCTGATTCTTTAGCTTATTAATCTCACCTTCTGTAATTGCCTTTTTCTCGTTTCCGTAATTAACCGCTTCTTTCGTAATAGACGATGCTGAAGCAGCGAATTGTTTATCATACCAATTTTTAAGCTGGCCACCTACATCAACGGCCGCAAATGCAGTACCTAAGCTACCAATCAGACCAACTGCTAACACACCAATCACGATTTTACTTTTTACTTTTTTCAACCTCTTCATCTCCTGTCTTTTTTTAAAGGGGATTTAAGGAAACAATGCCCTTCTATTTGTCAAACACCTGTTGTTCTGAAGTAAATTTATGAAGGAAATCAATTGTTTCTTTATCTAGTTCTTCATTGATGTTCTCATTGGATTGTTGTACAAATTGTTTGAACTCCGTAGGTAATTCTTGCTGTTCTAATATGTTTTGTTTTTGATTCAATCGTGTTTTCTGACGGTCTACGTACTCATCAATTGATTTTTCTCCTGTTTTGGACACTTGAATCATTTCTTGTTCCAGCAAGAAAAGGGCTTTATCAGTTTTGAACTTTGCTTCTTCTACCACTTTGTTATTACTATTCTGCTTATAAGAGTCAGTTGTTTCTTCAATTGTGTTACTCGATGCCCTCATCTTCTGGTTGTACCAGGTACTTAACTGATTCTTTACATCAATCCCAGCAAAGCTTAAACTCACAGCTACGGAGGAGACCAATACAGATAGGATGGATATAATCTTTATCCCTTTTCCTTTTATCATTACGGTACTTCCTCCTTTCGAAATGTAGAGACAAAAAAAGGTATCAGGAGGATAGGCATCAAAGCTAAACTGGAATGCAAACCGGCTATTAATACATGCCAGTTTGATCGTGTGTGTTCATCCTCATCTTCCAAGTTCACACTATGACGGTACGTAATGAAACAATGATTAATGTGGACATATTGATACAAAATGTGTAACTCAGCCGCAAGTTCAACCATCTCATCATGTGTTAAGCGCTCTGAATCTTTTTCCACAAATAACGTCTCGCCGTCCAGCACGATCTCCCATGTGTTTAGTTTTTTTGTTATAAGCATCAGCCTTCCCCGCTTTACTTTTCTTGCTCTTATTGTAAGAAAAACCCAAAATCTTTTCCTCCACTGTGAGAGGTACTTTATCAGATAAACAGGATGATCTTTATCTACAACCCATGAAGGAGGATGAAATCATACTTTGTGAATAATTTCACTTATAAACACAAAAAAAACCGGGCTACAAGGTGAAGTGACCCAGTAAATTGAGACAAGGAAAAAGCACCTCCTGAATCGTATTAAACAATATGATTTGATGGGAGGTGCTTCTTTCATGGGTACAAGAGTTTCTTATCCAGAAGAGGTGAAGTGGCAAGTCGTAAAGATGAAGCAAGAGGGTTATACGAATAAACAGATTATGGATGAACTTGGTATCAAGGATAAATCTCAGATAAAGACATGGATGAAGTGGTTTCGTAATGGAGAAACGTATCGGTTTGCTCAACAGGTAGGCAAACAATATATGTATGGAAAATACGGACAAGATCAGCTAGACGAGATAGCTACCAAAGACCTGAGAATTCGTCAATTAGAGTTGCAGATAGAAGTCCTAAAAAAGTATCAGGAATTTCAAAGGAGGTGAAAAAATCGAGCCTAATTGACGTTGTAGAGAGCTTTAAAGATCGGTTTACTATTACGGAGATACTAAAATTGTTTGCTGTACCACGAGCAACGTATTATCGCTGGAAAGCGAAGTTTCAAAACACAAGTACAGAACTTGAATACCTAATTGAACAACTCTGCTTGAAGTATCACTATCGTTTTGGTCATCGCAAGATAACTGCTTTACTAGGTCGTATTTATAATAAAAAAGTGAATCGTAAAACAGTGCAGAGGGTTATGCAAAGGAAAAATTTACAATGTCGTGTAAAAGTAAAGCGCAAGACGTTTAGTAGTGGCGAGAGTAAAATGATTGTTTCAAACAAGCTGAACCGGGAATTTATAGCTTTAAAGCCAAATGAAAAGTGGGTAACGGATATTACGTATTTACCTTACGGTCAAAGCATGTTGTACTTATCTTCGATAATGGATCTATATAACAACGAGATCATTGCTTACCGAATAAGTGACAGACAAGATGTTTCTCTCGTTCTAGAGACGCTTGAACAAGCCACGAAAACTAGAGACGCGCGAGGTGTCCTTCTCCATAGTGACCAAGG
Source organism: Brevibacillus laterosporus DSM 25 (assembly GCF_002706795.1). Taxonomy (NCBI): domain Bacteria; kingdom Bacillati; phylum Bacillota; class Bacilli; order Caryophanales; family Paenibacillaceae; genus Brevibacillus; species Brevibacillus laterosporus. Next base: position 2,512,038 of record NZ_CP017705.1, on the reverse strand, counting down.
TTCAGTTTATACCTCATACGCTTTTCAAAATAAAGCAAAAGAAAACAGCATTACCACGAGCATGTCCCGTAAGGGAAATTGCCATGATAATGCTGTCATTGAATCCTTCCACTCCTCGCTAAAGTCGGAAGAATTCGCCTCTCCGAAGAGAGAGTTCCTAACAAATCTAATGGTATTACAAAAAGTAGAAAATTACATCTGTTTTTACAATCAGGAACGAATTCAGGAAAAATTAAACTACCTGTCCCCATACGAGTATGGAAAACAGGTAGCATAGGTGTTTTTTCAATGTCTCATTAACCTGGGTCAGTCCAAGGTCCCGAGGGTGTTTACCTATCGATTTCTACGTTAGTATGGCTTGAAAAAAAGAGGAATAATGCCCATGAGCTACTCTCTCTCTAGCTCCTGACCTACTACTGCTTGAAATAGTGCATCAATGACATCAGCTCGAAACGATTGATCTTTTAATAATTGTAACTCTTTAAGCGCTTCTTCCGTGCTAAAAGCATTTCGGTAAGGCCTCGGTTCAATCATAGCCAAATAAGTTTCAACAGCCCCAACAACCTGAGAAAGCAAAGGAATTTTATCACCCTTCCATTGTTTTGGATAACCACTTCCATCATATCTCTCGTGGTGATAACGCATCGTTTCAATAATTCGTTGATACTGTGGCAAATCATCAAGTAGTTCCTTTGCTATCATACAATGCTTCTGAACCATCTCATACTCATAAGCAGTCAACTTTTCTTTCTTTTCAAACAAATAGTCCGGCCATTTTATTTTACTGACAAAGTGTATAAGTGACAGACACTGTAGCTCCCAGTCTTGTACATCGATAGGCATCTTTAACAGAGAAATGGTTCTTTTTAAAAGGGAACGCATCTGCTCAATTTGTCTACTGGAAGTTTGCGATTTCCGCTCCACTGTTGGCACAAAAGCGTATAGCATTCGATATAAAGTAGCTAAATGATTGCGTTCCTGCTCCTCTCTCATTCTATGCTCCTGCATGGTAAATAAACGCAACCATAATATTGCTAGCAAATAGCCCACAATAGCAAATACCAATACAGGCAGAATAACAGAAAACGCTTTTTCTACGTGGCCCATATAAGCTTGCCAAGACAGTGACATCATTACTACTACAATATAAATGATACTTCCTGTATGCATGACCTTTCCCTGTCTTGTCATACTGAGTAATAGTGGGTATGCCAAGACCAAGCACCCCATTTTTATAGTAGAAAGAGGTGGAGCTAACAATACAAACAAAAATAAAAATAAAACACAGAATGAAACCATCCAGTCTGAATAAGAGTAAGACTGTTGATACATGCAATACAAAAGATAAACACCCCAACATACGCAGAGGTAAAATAGCCAGCTAAGAAAAGACGGAATCCAGATATCTTTCTGTTCAAGACCATGTGCAAGTAGGGTGAGGGTTAAAAACAACGAAGCCAGATAAACTGCATATCGCATCATCTGTTTAGCCAGCTTCTCTTGTTCAAACTTCATTTTGTGAAACTCCTCTCCTATTCCTACCTTTATCCAACCAAACCTTTACTTCACTTTAACCAGTCCCTGTTTCAGTGCGTATAATACCGCCTGAGACCGATTTGGTTGTCCCATTTTACGTAGGATACTGCTTACGTGAGTTTTTACAGTCGCCTCGGTTATGTATAGCTTCTCAGCGATCTCATGATTACTCAAATTATCAACAATAAGCTCAAATATCTCTCTTTCCCGTTCTGTTAATTGAAGCTGTGATGTTTGTGTAGACTTCTTCCGTTCTAATTTAGGCTGAAAGCAGGAGTACCCCATCAAAATCATGTCGATGGTATGCAAAATTTGCTCAGGCATCGTATCTTTCATTATATATCCATCAATTCCACCATCGAGAGCTTGAAAGATATCCTCACTATCATCAAAGGCTGTCAGGATTAAAATCTTAATAGCTGGGAGCTGCTCTTTTAGAAGCTTCCCACTTTTAAGCACGTTTTGCCCAGGCATTTTAAGATCAGAGATAATCAAGTCCGGTTGGCAATCCAATGCTTTACTATACAATTCATCCCCATTAGCTGCTTCCCCTATTATTTCGAATTTACCTGCCATCTGTAGAATCATCTTGACTCCTTCGCGAACAATCCTATGATCGTCAGCGAGAAGAACCTTTATTTTCTCCACCACTAACTCCTCCTCTAGGGATAAACGCCGTGATTTCTGTACCCTGTTGTTCCACGGAACGAATTGTAATCGTACCACCTACACGCTTCATTCGTTCTCGCATATTTGAGATTCCAAATGAACGGTTAGAAGCATGTACGCTGTCTGTAGTAAATCCAATTCCATTATCCTTTATCTGTAATGTCCATTGTACAGAGGTAGCTTCTAAATAAACTTCGACTTGATCTGCTTTAGCGTGTTTTAGCATGTTGTATAATGCTTCTTCTACCACACGATAAATCGCTTCCTCTACCGCCAAGCTCTCTTCCAGCACTATTCCTTTCGTCACATAATGAAGCTGTACCCCTGTACCTTTTAAAATACGTTCTCCCATGTCACGTATCGCATCAAAAAGAGGTTCTGCTTCCCGATTAAATCGTAAATGCTGGATATACCCACGTACTTTGAGATGACATTCTTTCATCTGTTCTTCCATTTGATCAATAGTGGCCGACATCTCCTCATTCATGACAGGATAAAGCATTTGTTTTACATAATATAGCTGGGCCGATAGAAAAAATAATTGTTGTGCTAAGCTATCATGCATATCCTCCGCCATTTGCTTGCGGGTCTCTGCATCCGTACGGAATACCAATTCCTCGGTATCCTTAATTTGGCGCAAATGGCTAGATGTCACGATCGCAAAGCTATGTAAAAAAAGCAATTCAACGATAGACAAAGCCTCTGCCCTTTGTCCAATAAGTAGAATAGCTCCTTGGTGTTTACCTTTTTGACCTAATGGAAAATACAGTACATCCTCTGGTTGACCAGTGAAGTTACTCACCGTTATCGTTCCATGCTGCTTTAGTTCTTGCCAATTACTTTCTAATAGGGCAAGCTGGTAAAACTCTCTTTGCCAATCCTTCTGTACTCTCGTATGATTAAACCAAAAAACATACGATCTTTTCTTAGGAAAAAGTCGTTTCAAAAACCGTTCGCCTACACGGCATAAGTCACTGGACTCTTTATTTTTACGTAACAGCTTAATATATGACATAAAGGATAGCCAGTGCTGAAAGTAAACTTTGCATTTTTTATGAAGAATGTGGATTAATCCACACAAAATGGTTGTAGTAACGAAATGCGTACCTAAAAGCCCCTCTGCACGTAGAGTAGAATTATCCGCACTGGTCAGTCCTCCACAGATAACAAAGAGAATTGCACTTCCAAATCCCAATACAAGGATTCCTAGCATATAACGCAAAGGTAAACGCAAACCCAATAGTATTAAGGACGTATAAGTAAACCACAAATCAGAAATTCCCCACATTTGTTGTATTACTTCCCAATACAACAGAAAGAAAAATTCAGCTATTAGCAACACTTGCCTGACCATTACGATTCGGTACAGTGTTACTATACTTAGTAACGTTTGTATCACAAGTAACACATACACAGGAATGGACAAGTAAATATTTGTTGTATCAGTGGTAGCATACAACATAATGAGTAAAACCCAACGAAACAATACGATAAGCCACTCAACATTTCTAACCAGAAGATTAACGATCATGAAAAACTCCATTATTTTAAGTTTTAGGTAAATTATAACAATTGTTACTGGATAAAAATACATATTTTTGTGACAGAAGACTTACAGATCGTCTATAGCCAAGTGCCCTAGCTTATTTTATCAGCGCTTTTAATAGACTAGAAAATAAATCCAAGTTGCACTTCCTTTATTTTCTAAATTTTTATAACATTTTATCTACTTGTAAATTGCCTTTGCTCGATCTTTTGTTATATCGTTATGGAAAATACATTACTGGTGCTAAAAAAGGAGGACTCTATGCAGCAAGATAAGATTCAAAAACTTCTGGAGACAATTAACACAGTTGTAGTAGGAAAAGAAAAAGAAGTTCGCCTACTCGTAGCTGGGCTACTGGCACGTGGCCATGTTTTATTGGAGGATTTACCTGGCATGGGAAAAACCGTGTTGGCAAAGACACTTGCTCAAACAATTGGAGGAGCATTTCAACGATTGCAGTTTACAGCTGATCTATTACCATCTGACGTTGTTGGGCTCCATTATTTTAATCCGAAAACAAGTGATTTCGAACTGAGACGAGGACCGGTATTTACAGATGTTTTATTAGCAGACGAAATTAATCGTGCCACTCCACGTACACAATCTGGTCTCTTGGAGTGTATGGAAGAGCGTCAAACGTCTATTGAAGGAACAAGCCTGACCTTATCCCCAGCCTTTTTTGTTATTGCAACTCAGAATCCGATTGAATCTGAAGGAACTTACCCTCTTCCAGAAGCACAATTAGATCGGTTTCTCTTCCGCTTATCGCTCGGTTATGGAACACGGTCAGACTCTCTGGAAATGATGCGCCGCTTTCGTAATGATTCTCCACTTGATCAGGTATCAGCAGTCGTAACTATCGAAGAGATTCTATTCATGCAACAAGAAGTACGACAGGTACATGTAAGCGAAGCCGTGGAGACTTACATCATTGACCTGACTGAAGCAAGTCGCACGCATCCTTCTATCGAAATCGGAATAAGCCCACGGGCGATGCTATCACTTGTGCGCGCTGCCCAGGCAGTTGCCTATGTAGAAGGTCGAAATTACGTACTCCCTGACGACGTAAAGCTTGTGGTTCCTCCTCTCTTCACACATCGAATTCGCTTAACTATGGAAGCAGAGCTTTTACTCATGGAAAGCGATGTTGTACGCGAACTGCTGCTCTTAGTACCTGCTCCTGTTGAAGAGGGAGTTCGGTAAATGGTGACTGTGGATTCGTTTCGATTGATGGGAGGCATTTTTCTTTTGGTCGCACTCCTATCTGGTCAATTGTTTTACTTTGCTCTAGGTGGGTTCTTCTTCTTTTTAGTATACGTTCATAGATGGTGGATAAAACAAATTCCAAAGCTTATTCACATTACTTGTACAAGTGATCAGGTGCGTGTCATGCCACATACACCTATCACCTTAAAGGTCTTAGTTCAAAATCATTCCTATTTACCGTTGCCCGCTACCAAGCTTGTCCTTACATTACCTCTCTCTGTCAAAATAGAAGGGGCTGATTCCTGTAACGAAGAAAACAAGCAGCACCACGTTCAAATATTCATGCACATCCCACCAAGGGCCCAAGCCACGAGAGAGATTACATTGGTTCCTAGTAAGCGTGGTGTCATCTGGTTCAGCGAAATAAAAGTAGAGCTTATCAGTCCATTTGTTACAGAGGTTTGTAATCAAACGCTACCAACAACTTATACTCTGTTAGTCTATCCCGAGATAATTCCGATTCCTCCGTACCAACAGGGGGCATTTGAGCCTTTAGGTAAACATTTATCTAGGCAACGCCTGCAAGACGATCCCTCCTTTATACGTGGTACTCGTACCTACATGCCAGGTGATCGCCTCAAAAATATCGATTGGAGAGCAACCGCTAAAACATCTTTCTTGCAAACCAGATTATTTGAATATACCTCTCAGCAAAAATGGATGATTGTAGGTCATATCCTTCCAATCTATGAAGCAAAGCTTCAGCGCTTTCATGATCTGGAAAATGAAAAGCTGATTTCAGCTGTAGCCTCTGTTGCCACAAGATTTCGGCAGGAGAAAATCCCCTACACGCTTTATCTGAATGTGAGACAACGTGGAAAAGATGTCTTACAGCTAGCAGAAGGTAGTGGCAAAGCTCATTATGTACATGTCATGACGCAACTAGCCAAAATGCATCAATTCATGCCAACGTCCATAATAGGAGCATTGCGGCGTTTGGAAATACATACACAAAAGTTGTCCATTCTGCTTATCTCTTCGCGTTTTGATGAAGATATGGCACTTGTAACTAAACGGCTCATATTGCGTGGTCATGAGATCATCCTGTTGGACATGGCCGATGAAAACCCAGTTTTTCGCTTGTTAAAAGGCAAGCCAGTCTCGAATAAACGCGCTACTACACCAAAACCAACTTCTAGTCCGGCTGATTCGTCTTCTTCGGGAAAGGAGTGTGTCAGCTCCCATGATGGGTAAGACTTCGTTTCGCAATACACTACTATTAACCCTTGAGGCACAGATCATTACGCTTTTCTTCTTCTTAACAGCTTTTCTACCCTTTACGTTTAAAGAAGGAATAGGTTTATTTATCTGCATCTCTCTTCTATTTGCAATTGGTACCTGCTGTTACGAAAAAATAAATCAAAAGTTTGTCGGATTACTCATGTTATATGGGATGGTAGCCCTCGTAGGAATAGTAGCTTTCCTCTATTTTAATTCCATGCTTCTTGCACTTCTGGGGGCAGGCATTTACTATTGGCGGCTTCACGCTATAGCAGATCATGATGTAATACTTCCCGATCTCATGAAACGCTTCACCATTATCATGTTGGCCTATGCCTACTTTTTGCTTTTTCAAAAGCTGAGCGCTGACCCTCATCTGGGAGATACTCCCCTGTTATTAACCGTTTCTATGATTTGGTTTCTAATGATTTGTTATATGGAATTCATTACACGATATAAAAGGATGAGTCTTACATCTGGCGGTACATTATCAATATTAGTTACACAACATTGGGGATTAGAGACATTACTACTAGGAGCTTATGTAGTAGGAGCAAGCCTTGTTTATTCTCTGGTTTCCCTTGGTTGGGGTCTATTGTTAGGTCCTATTGGAACTGTAGCTAAAAATTTACTTACTCCTATCTTGCTATGGCTAGATCGTGTCATTCAAAACCTGCAAGAAATGGCTTCTTCTAATAGCTCATTAACCAACTACCTAGATGACCAAAAACCAGAAGATAAGAACTGGGAAGCTCCTTTAGATAATAGGGATGACATACTTTCACTCCTTGAGCCTTATCTCATTTCAGCTTTTGTGATCTTGATACTTGTATTCTTGAGCTGGAAAATCTGGAAGCATTCTCACCAGAAAAAAAAGCAGGATATTCAATCCAATATGTTCTCTCATGCTACAACTCAGATCGACAAATTGAATCAGTCTGCAAAATCAACAAAAGAAGATAGTCAAAAGGAGTTACAAACATGGAAAGTGCAAAAAGAAGACAGCATTCGCTACGCTTATTATCAGTTTCTCATGCATATGGGTAAAGAAGAATTTCTCATCTATCCAGAGGAGACAAGCAGCGAATATTTGCACCGCCTACAAAGCATATGTCCTAACCAACAAATGGTTGAGCTTGCTAAACGCATCACTACTGCCTATGAGGCTCACCGCTACGCAGGCGTAACATTATCCGAGCAGGAAATCTCGCTTTTGCAAGCAGATGTTGGACAGCTTTGCTCTTTATCCAAGACTTTATCCTACTCACTCAGCGACCATAAATAAAAAAAGAAAAAAGCTTTTCTCCTCAATAGGTATTCTACCCAATGTTGGAAAAGCTTTTTTCTCGTTGAATCAATTACTTTTTCGTATTATTTTACGTTTATCATTTTTCTAGGAAGTTTGAATAGACGCTTCTATGTTCCTCACGATTAAGATTTCGGCATATTTCCTGTATATTCTGATTCCGGACGGATGATTCTATTACGACCCGCTTGATCCAAAATGTGTGCACACCAACCTACTGTACGACTAACAGCAAAGGTGGGGGTAAACAATGATTCGTCCAAACCAACTGCTCTCATAACCGCAGCAGCAAAAAATTCTACATTGGTATGCAGTTTGCGTTTTGGCTTATACTCCGCCAATAATTTTGTTCCTACTTGTTCCACATGGGTAGCTAAATCAAACCATGGGTCATCTGCCGCTAATTCTGCCGCTACCACACGAAGTGCTGTAGCCCGTGGATCAATGGTTTTATATACACGGTGCCCAAAGCCCATTAAACGTTGTCCGCTCTCCAACCGTGTCCGAATCCATTCTTCTGCCTTATCTTTACTGCCAATCGCATTAATCATCTCTGTAACTTCAGACGGAGCGGCGCCATGTAAGGGACCTTTCAAAGCACCGATTGCTGCTGTCAGCGCAGAATAAATATCCGATTGAGTGGAAGTTACTACCCGTCCAGCAAAAGTAGAAGCGTTCATCCCATGTTCTTGAGTCAAAACTAGATACGCATCTAATGCTCTGACATGTGCGTAGCTGGCTTCTGTTCCCTTTAACATATACAGATAGTTTGCCGTGTGACTAAGCTCCATCCGAGGCTCTAGCGGTTCCCTGCCAGCTTTTCGAGCTTCCCGATAAGCAATGATAGTTGGCATTTTTGCTGTGATGGCAATAGATTGCTCTAAAGTAGGAGGCCAGCTTTGCTCAGCACCCCCCAGAGCAGAGACAGCCGTCCGTAATACTGTCATCATGTCTCGATCATGGGGAATAGCGTCTATGACCTGTTTTACCTCTTTAGGTAGGGCTCTTTGTTGAGCTAATGCTGTGTGAAAACCGGATAATTGTTCTTCTGTAGGCAATGCACCAAACCATAACAAATAAGCGACTTCTTCAAATGTATGGGAAATGGCTAGATCGCGAGCCCAATGACCCCGATAAACCAATAATCCGTTTTGTCCATCAACTAGGCTTAAATCCGTTTCTGCAACAACAATTCCTTCAAGCCCAATCGCCAACATTTTTTCCATTCACTTCCACTCCTTTCTTTTCATTACAGTATACCAATATGTTCAGAAAAGTAGAAATAGATAGTAAATGAGTGATTGATTACAAAACATAATTAAGGAACGTTCATTTGAATGGTTATGTGCGCTCTATTTTATCTTTAATTCTGTATTAGTAATCGGAGTTATTTTAGAATTTATTACTAAACGGTATACCTGTATGAAGCTTGTATCTTCATGGCACACTAATCAGAATTACTTCTAATACAAACAACTAGCTTTCCTAATACAAGAAAGGAAGATTACATTATGCCAGCAAAAGAAAAACAAGCTCCACTTCGCTACATTGTCTACGTCTTTTTTGGTGTCACGATCTTTCTAGGTGCCCTATGGGGGCTTTTAATGGTTCTTGATATTTTTAGTCGTTAACCCAGCTTTCCTAATCTTAGGTCACTTTTGGTAATGGAGCATATAATGTCGCTAGAATATCAACAAATCGTTGTCCGGATGCTATCAAATTGTTATTTGGCAAAATGACATAGGAAGCCACTTTTGGTAGCTCTAGGCCTGGGGTTGGTAATTCCATAAAGCGATTTTCGAACAACTCACGTAAAATGGCAGATCGTGGTAAGAAGGAAATACCCAGTCCTTCTTCAATAAAACGTTTGGTCACGTCCACATGCGTAACTCCCATCGTGCGAATAGCAAATCCTCGCTGTCTGAGCGATGTTAAGAGAGGGTCCCAATAAACCGGATGATTATGCGTTAGCAACCTCTTGGTAATTAACTCCTGCTCCCAGTCAGGTAAGGGAGCATCCATATCTCCACCATAATGAGGCACAGCAAATACGATCGGGTCCGTCTGCATGAGATAAGCAGCCAGTTGCCCTTCGTAAGGAATCATTCGAGATAATCCCAAGTGAGCCTGTCCACTTTGGACCAAGAGACCAATATCAATGGAGTCGGCAACTTTAATTGTAATATCTACCTCAGGGTGCTCTTTGGTATAACGATGAATAAGCGAAGGGAGTGAGGTGCGAGCAATGATCGGAGAGACCGCGATACGCAAAATCTCCTTGTAGCCTTGCTTCCATGTCACCATCTCTTCAACACCGGCGTGCCATTGTGACAAAATCAATTTTGCATGCGACAAGAAGCGCTTCCCAGCTGCTGTTAGCCTCACCCGTTTGCCTACTCGTTCAAATAAAGCGACATCCAACTCTTTTTCTAATTGACGTATATGTTGCGTCACGGTAGGTTGAGCGATATATAGCGTTTCTGCCGTCTGGTGAAAGTTCTCACAGGATGCCGCTACTTCGAACGTTTGCAGAAGCTTTATATCCATACGACTCACCTCAAAGCATTTATTTTACATGCATCCAGTTTTGTAATCTGCTAAAGCTTTGCTGTGCCTCTTCCAATAAAGCATGCATGATATCTGCTGCTGTCTCTTCCTTTTGGAGCATACCTACCCCTTGACCAGCCCATAACGATAGATAGTCAGCATCTAAGGCCTTTCCGGCTGCTTGGCGGATCTCCTTGGTTAACTCATTCTGAATGGGGTATACCAACGATCCTACTTGACTTTTAGCAAACTCTTTCATAAATTGATTCACAACTCCACGCGCTGGTCTGCCCGAGAAAGCTCTTGTAACAGCTGTATCTGTCTCTTTTGCATGAAACAATCGTTCCTTATAAGCCTTGTTGGCCGTACTTTCTGAACATCCCAAAAACCGAGTACCCAATTGCACAGCTTCGGCACCAAGCGCTAAGGCCGCTACTAAGCTTTGACCATTCATAATCCCACCCGCTGCAATGATAGGCACCTCACGAATAGCTGAAGAAAGCTGAGCCACTAAGGGTAACGTACCTATACATTCTCCAGGTCCATCTTCCCCTGCATTAAAAGTACTCCGATGGCCACCAGCTTCACCACCTTGTGCCACGATCGCGTCGACGTGCTGACTTACTAATTGCTCAGCCTCTGCCTGTGTGGTCGCCATACCTACAACCTTCATTCCTGCTGCCTTTGCACTTTCTCCATATTTACCTGGCAATCCCATCGCACAACTGAATACAGCAGGCTTCTCTTCTAAAATGACCGTAAAACAATCGGTAATCTCGTCTTGAAGGGTTGGCCAGTCACCTGTCCATGGTGGAAGATTGAATCGTTCCCTTTGTTGATTAAGCCACTGCCTAAAAGCAGGTGTTACTTCCTGCTGTTCTGGTTGTTCAAATAAGAGTAGGTTCACAGCAAAAGGGCGATTGGTTAGAGCCCTCACTTCACGAATTCTCTCCCGTAGAGCTTGAGGTGTAACATATGCTCCAGCAATGGTTGTCTAAGCCTCCTGCCTCTGATACTGCTGCCACAAGTGAAGCTGAGTTTATATTGCCAGCCATTGCTGCAAGTATAATTGGATTTTCAACTCCAAAGATATCGCAAAACCTGGTCTGAAACTGCATGGACATAGTCGTCTCCTCCTGTCTGTATAATTCTGTCTTTTCAGATCATTCTCGTTATGTGTTGCTATTTCCTTCTTCTGTATACTCCAACATCGATATTCTTCCAAACAGGTCGTTTGCTTCTAAAATAATCGACATCATACCGGACTCTGTAATGGTTTCATGCCATTCCCCCGGTTCCCAATAGATAGCATCTCCACTTTGTACATAAACATAGTCACTTGTATCTGTACGTACCCATCCATCCCCACTGAGTACCAACAATAATTGAGGTAATGTAGCCTGATGATAGCCGATTTTTCCTTGAGGAGATAAATAAGCACAATTCATATAGGTATTTGCTGGTAGCCTCCCAATTCGTGACATTATCAGGTGTAGACTATCATAATGAGTGATACTTTTCCCATACGTTAGAGCAAACGAAAATCTTTTCATCCTACTCTCCCCTTTTTACGTAATGAGTGCTGGTTCTCAAACAAAAAGCCAGTTGCTAAGGTGGCAACCAGCTTCCATGTTTATTCAATCCTGATATTCTTCATTTCTTCTTCCATCTTGCTGTTGCACAATGGGCAACGTGGGTCCTCAACGATCACAAACTCTTTTCGCGACCAACAGTTACAAGCTGTACACTGCCATACAAGGGTATCCTCATAGACGTGTTCCTTCATCGTACGTTTTGAACGATATGCCATTGTGTCCCCCTATCTTTTCACAAGATTCTTTACTACTTTATGCCGTATTACTTACATCTAGAACTTTTCCAACCTCTTCGTAGTGTTAAATCCACTTATGCCCTGACTGTTTATGACAGATCCACATCAGAAGATCGCTCTTTTGCTCGGTTTAGGAGCGTGCTTACCGTCGACGATTTTTTTCGTTTTCTTTTTCCCTTTTTTTTGCCTAAACTAACAAATGCTAAAATAAGTAGACAAAGAGTGAGTAATTGACTACTATGCATCACTTCTTTACCAAATAGTTCTCCAATCCCAAGAAGATGAACAAGAATGGCTAACAAAATGACTATTTTACTGATTTGAATGGAGCTCAAAATGCCTTCTCCTTTCTATTTACTAACAGGATCAATTCAGTCAAATACATGCAGAAAAAACCAGCCTATTTTTGCTGGTTTTTTTATAGATATCACATGTTTCTTAAATAATTGATCATCTCTAAAAATCCTTCTATTTGTCGCCGGTATTGCTCATCGTAAATTAGTAACCTTTTCATACTCCTTTAATGTAGTAATTCGATAAAAGATTCCTAACTCCTGTCTTTCTTTTCGATTACTTTATCAACAATTCCATATTGTACTGCTTCCTCACCTGACATGAAGAAGTCTCGATCAAAATCTATGGATACTTTTTCAACACTCTGATTCGATCGCTCTGCAATGATGGAGCAAAGTAAGTCTTTCGTTTTTAGTATACGTTCTGCTCTAATTTGAATATCTGAGGCTTGCCCCTGTGTTCCCCCCCATGGTTGATGAATCATTACTTCAGCATTAGGCAGGGCGTAACGTTTTCCAATTGCTCCGCCCACCAGTAGAATGGCGCCCATGGATGCCGCCATTCCTAAGCAGATCGTGGAAACATCTGGCTGGATGAACTGCATGGTATCATAAATAGCTAATCCTGCCGTCGTTGAGCCTCCAGGGCTATTAATGTAACAAAAAAAAGCACACTGTAGGGAGGCTGTGTGCTTTTACTTTTGCTTTTGCTTTTACTTTTACTTTTACTTTTGCTTTTACTGTTACTTATACTTTTATGTATACTTATACTCATATTGCATTTATCCACTTTGACATCTAATCTTCAGAAGATAGACCATGACGCAGTGCATAGGAGGCTAGCTGCACCCGGTTTTCCAAATAAAGCTTTTCCAGTAGATTTTTCATATGGTTTTTGACCGTATGTTCTGTAATCACGAGACGCTGGGCAATCTGTTTATTCGTCTCTCCCTTTGATACATATTTTAAAATTTGAGTTTCTCGCGGAGTTAATACACTCGGGCTAGGTTCATCGATAACAGGACCTGATCGAAATTTATAGAAGAGCTTGTTTGCCAATTCACGTGAAATATCACTATTATCTTCTAGCAAAGCGCGCAAGTATGATAGCCAGTCATGTGGATTCATATTTTTTAGTAAATAACCTTGTGCCCCAAATTGCACAGCTGTAAATAGATCAGCTACATCATCCGATACACTCAGAATAACGACTTTTATATGGGGATAGGCTTGTTTAATCCGTCGTGTTGCCTCCAAGCCATCGCATACAGGCATGCTAATATCCATCAATACCACATCTGGTTGCAACTGGCTACAAAGACGTACTCCCTCTTCTCCTTGTTCAGCCTCCCCTACAATTTCAAAAGAGGAATCCTCTGCTAACATACTTTTTATAGCTGTTCGAGCCAATAAATGGTCGTCTACCACTAATACCCTGTATTTCTGCACCTTCCGCTCTCCCCTTTAAATGACTCTATCAAAATTTCTGTCCCACCCTGTGTTCCTGGACGCATCTCAAAACTAGCTCCTAATTTCCAGCTTCGCTCTCGCATCATTGTCTGACCATATCTCTCGCGTTTTAATGTTTCTGCATCAAATCCCATCCCATTATCTCTAATCAGTAGATACCAGCCTGTTCCTTGAAGTTGCCATTGAATCTCCGTATGACTCGCATCTGCATGCTTGCGAATATTAGTGAAAGATTCCTGAATAATGCTAAATAAATGGACTTGTTCCGCTTGTTTAAAATATTCATCCATTCCATCAAGATCCTGTTTAACCTCGATACCGGTGATCATGCTCCATTCGTGTAGCCACTTGCCCAAACGATCGGTTAATAATACACCCTCCTCTGGATGAGAACGGAGATTAAAAATGGCTTGTCTTAGCTGGTTATCAATTTCGGAGATCGTTGCCTTTGCTTCTCCAATTTGTTCTTGGTTTAATTTTACGTTTAAAAAGAAAATGGCTTGTGCAATATTATCATGTAGCTCTTGGGCTAAACGTTCCCTTTCTTCATACACAGCATGCTTGGCTTTTTCTTTTGCTAATCTCTCACTCATTCTTTTGATTTTTCCAAAAACCCAGGTGGCAAATATAAATGAGAGAACCAAAGTCATAATGGTAATAATGACATTTCCTTCATCCATCGTAAAATACGGTAACAAAAACTCGTGTCGCGCATATTCAAAGCCACCTATCATAATGGTAGGTAGCATGATGCTCGTTAATTTTAGCCATCGATAATTCAAGCGTATCCTCCTGACTTACCTGTAATTTACAATCATAACCAATCATCATTTGCTACTCTATATTATAGAGGAAGCACTTTACCAGCATATAGGGTCAATTTTTTGAATAAAACTAATATTAACTAGAAAGCCATGCCACTTTTATCGACAATAGAAAAAAGTCCTATGCAACACGTTGCAATAGAACTTTTCACTCATTCTCTTATCGTTAAAATATCATTATGGTGATCTCACGTTTGAAAGTGGCCAGTAAACGAAATCAGCTCTGCCAACGACCTCTGTAATAGACACAGGGCCGATCATTCTACTATCCTTACTGTTTTGCCGATTGTCTCCCATGACAAAAATATAACCTGCCTCAACCGTGACCGGCGGAAAATCCTCCGTTACCTTTTTTCCCTCTGCATGAGCTTTCTTTTTTTGCTCATCTAAATAAGGTTCTTCTACAGGTTTTCCATTAATAAATAGCTGATCATTACGCATCTCTACCCGATCACCAGCTATTCCGATCACACGTTTGATGTAGTCTTCCTTTTGGTTTGCATGAAATACAATAATTTCTCCTCGTTGTGGTTCATGCAAACGGTATACCGCCTTATTTACAACTACCTTCTCATTATTTTGCAAAGTGCTTTGCATGGATTCTCCATACACAACATAGGGCGCTCCCAGCCACGTGTACAAAGCAAATGTAACAATAAAAACTGTTATGATGGAAGTGAGCCAGTCCTTAATTGCTCTACTCCATCCGGAGCGAGGTTCTGTCTGATTCATAAAGAATTAACAGCCTCCTTTTGGTTAGTCTTACTATAAAGGACGTACTTCCTAAAAAAAGGTTTCAAAACGTAAAAAAGATAGAGATTTTGCTCTATCTTTTGAGAAATATGAAGTGGGTGATGGGAATCCACCCCACGCGACCAGCTTGAAAGGCTTTTGCTTGGTGGCTCAGCAATGAAAACTTGGCATTACTTAGATTTCCTTTATAAGTTCTGCTGCTCCTATCCACTAGCTACCCTTACCCGATCGGCAGTTCACCAAAGTGGGAACGCCCATATTTTTTATTTTACTTGTTTGGTTGCATATCTTACGAACATGTTCCACCCATAGTAGTTTACATCCTAGAAAAAGGAATTTTCCACGTATGGGTGGTGAATCCTGCTTTGTAACTACCTTTTTTGTTCTTCTCGGCTAAAAATTGGTTGATCTGTGTTGTTTGCTGTACCTAGCGGAATTCAAAAAGCCCCACTATTTTGTACAGCTCAAAAAATCTATCGACTTCAATTTCTCCCACAAAGATGTAAATAATTCTGAACCTCGTTATATGTTTACGTTAGTTTTACAATTGTAAGTGTGGTGTTTGTATTATTATGGAGCTGTGCTGGCGAATTATTTGCATTCACGAGCTGCACAGTAGTCGGAGAAGTAATATTTAAAATTATACTACCAACAATTGGACCTCCCCCGTCTCCAGCGAGTGGTGTTGGCGTTACAGGAACACCCCCAATTTCCAAGTTAAAAATTGCGCTTCCCTGATTATGAATGGCAAAATCAAACAGGTAAAAACCCGATTGTAGGATTGTAATTGTATTCGATGGAGCAGTAAAAAGAAACGCACTACCAACATTGCTACTTAAGTTTGTGAAGGTTATTGGATTAAAAGCAGGTACTGTGTCGGTTCCTGTTCCAGAGAAACTTCTGAATACACTAATAAAACTATTCAAACCTGGTCCTGTCGCTCCCGTGCCCCCTGTTGCTCCTGTAGCTCCTGTTCCTCCGGTCGCTCCTGTGGCTCCTGTTCCTCCGGTCGCTCCTGTTCCTCCGGTCGCTCCTGCGGCTCCTGTTCCTCCGGTTGCTCCTGTGGCCCCTGTTCCTCCGGTCGCTCCTGCGGCTCCTGTTCCTCCGGTTGCTCCTGTGGCCCCTGTTCCTCCGGTCGCTCCTGCGGCTCCTGTTCCTCCGGTCGCTCCTGCGGCTCCTGTTCCTCCGGTTGCTCCTGTTCCTCCGGTTGCTCCTGTCGCTCCTGTTCCTCCGGTTGCTCCGGTTGCTCCTGTTCCTCCGGTTGCTCCGGTTGCTCCGGTTGACCCGGTTGGACCTGTTATTCCTGTAATCGGGGAAAAAGTAGTAAAGTCCGACGTGCAAGAAGTAGTAAAGTCCGTGCAAGAAGTAGTTGGGGAAGAACGTTTTCGACGTGCATAGAGTTTGTTACCACTAATTGGATCGCGACGCATAAAGTCAAACAAATCAGGTTCATTAATATTACTTAATACCTGTTGTAAATCATCGTAGTTATCGTTAAACAAAAAACACACCTCCAATTATTTCATATACCATACTATGTAAGGAACGATTAATTCGCCATTCCTCTTTTAAAAATTATTCGGTATAAAATATCTAAGAATTACATTTATTTGTCTAGGGAAATTTATTATTCTATAAAATATAAATAATAGCCCTCTTTTATTTTTGGATAAAAAAAACCGCCTTTCTCAGATGAGAAAGACGTTCTACATATCTATTTGTAAAGCTGTATACAGGAGTCAACTATTGTATAGTCATGTTCGTTCTCTCATTCAAGTTTTTGAATTTTTCTTTCCAACATTGCTATTTTTTCATCTACCTGTGCAATAGCTTCAGAGACAGCAAATAACTCTGATGTAACTTTACTCTTATCTTATTCTTCTCTGATTTGAGTAAGTAGTTTCGCATTTTGTAGTTCAATAATCAATCGCCCGAATTCTTGGAATGAAAGAGGACTTGTAACCGATCGCTCTTCAAGTCGGAACCGCATGTCAATGCTTGGTAAAACAAAAAAAGCCTTGTATATCAAGACTTTTTACGATGTTTTCATATGGAGCGGGTGATGGGAATCGAACCCACGCGACCAGCTTGGAAGGCTGGAGTTCTACCATTGAACTACACCCGCGTAATGGCGTGCCCTGAGAGATTCGAACTCCCGACCTTTTGATTCGTAGTCAAACGCTCTATCCAGCTGAGCTAAGGGCACATATATGGAGCGGACGACGGGTCTCGAACCCGCGACCTTCGCCTTGGCAAGGCGACGCTCTACCAATTGAGCTACGTCCGCACAAGTGTTATATAACTTAATGTAATTAGATCTTCGATTAACTATATACCACTTTAATTTGAACCTAGCTCGTCTGTCAATGCTATAATGACCGCTAAACAAAAAAAAGTGGTGAGCCATGAAGGACTCGAACCTTCGACCCTCTGATTAAAAGTCAGATGCTCTACCAACTGAGCTAATGGCTCATGCAAATGGCTGGGGTACCAGGATTTGAACCTGGGAGTGACGGAGTCAAAGTCCGTTGCCTTACCGCTTGGCTATACCCCAATAAAAATGGTGCCGGCGATAGGACTTGAACCCACAACCCCCTGATTACAAGTCAGGTGCTCTACCAATTGAGCTACACCGGCATTTTTAATATAACCAACAGCCTATTTAATTAAAAATGGCGGAGCTGACGGGACTCGAACCCGCGACCTCCGGTGTGACAGACCGGCGTGAACTCCAACTTCACCACAGCTCCAAAATTTTGGTTGCGGGGACAGGATTTGAACCTGCGACCTTCGGGTTATGAGCCCGACGAGCTACCGAGCTGCTCCACCCCGCGACAATATGAAAATAAAAATGGTGGAGGATGACGGGATCGAACCGCCGACCCTCTGCTTGTAAGGCAGATGCTCTCCCAGCTGAGCTAATCCTCCAGGTATAAATGGTGACCCGTAGGGGATTCGAACCCCTGTATGACAGCGTGAAAGGCTGCTGTGTTAAACCGCTTCACCAACGGGCCATGTAGTTATAATGGTAGCGGCGGAGGGAGTCGAACCCCCGACCTTTCGGGTATGAACCGAGCGCTCTAGCCAGCTGAGCTACACCGCCATATTGTTCTTTCAAAACTAGATAATGAAGTCAGCATAAAGGCAATGTGGATAAGTCCTCGACCGATTAGTATTCGTCAGCTCCATGCATTACTGCACTTCCACACCGAACCTATCAACCTCATCGTCTATGAGGGGTCTTACTAGCTTGCGCTATGGGAAGTCTCATCTTGAAGGGGGCTTCACGCTTAGATGCTTTCAGCGCTTATCCCGTCCGCACATAGCTACCCAGCTGTGCCACTGGCGTGACAACTGGTGCACCAGAGGTGCGTCCATCCCGGTCCTCTCGTACTAAGGACAGCTCTCCTCAAACTTCCTACGCCCGCGACAGATAGGGACCGAACTGTCTCACGACGTTCTGAACCCAGCTCGCGTACCGCTTTAATGGGCGAACAGCCCAACCCTTGGGACCTACTTCAGCCCCAGGATGCGATGAGCCGACATCGAGGTGCCAAACCTCCCCGTCGATGTGGACTCTTGGGGGAGATAAGCCTGTTATCCCCAGGGTAGCTTTTATCCGTTGAGCGATGGCCCTTCCATGCGGAACCACCGGATCACTAAGCCCGACTTTCGTCCCTGCTCGACTTGTAGGTCTCGCAGTCAAGCTCCCTTGTGCCTTTACACTCTACGAATGATTTCCGACCATTCTGAGGGAACCTTTGGGCGCCTCCGTTACTCTTTAGGAGGCGACCGCCCCAGTCAAACTGCCCACCTGGCATGGTCCTTCCACCCGATAAGGGCGGCAAGTTAGAAACTCCGTACATCAAGGGTGGTATCCCAACGACAGCTCCACGAAGGCTGGCGCCCTCGCTTCACAGCTTCCCACCTATTCTGTACATGATGCACAAAGTTTCAATACCAGGCTACAGTAAAGCTCCATGGGGTCTTTCCGTCTTGTCGCGGGTAACCTGCATCTTCACAGGTATTATGATTTCACCGGGTCTCTTGCCGAGACAGCGCCCAAGTCGTTACGCCTTTCGTGCGGGTCGGAACTTACCCGACAAGGAATTTCGCTACCTTAGGACCGTTATAGTTACGGCCGCCGTTTACTGGGGCTTCGGTTCAAAGCTTCGCTTGCGCTAACCCATCCCCTTAACCTTCCAGCACCGGGCAGGCGTCAGCCCCTATACTTCGCCTTGCGGCTTCGCAGAGACCTGTGTTTTTGCTAAACAGT
>NZ_CP017705.1:2350000-2487500 GCF_002706795.1 Brevibacillus laterosporus DSM 25 | reverse complement strand
CCTTATGCTGGGTAGTATATCCATGAAGCTGCCACTATGTAATGAATAGATCGTCTTTCCTTAGGAGGGAATCAGTTGAGTAACTTATCCAAAAAAAAGCTGGAAGCGGAAATCAGTGAAGCTTTTATTAAATTTCAAAGAGAGCTGATTGGACGTGGTCCCCAAGAAGCCAAAACATATATCGTTAACGACATGATTATTTCCCGCTTTAAAGGGGTTCTCACTGTGGAGGAAAAGCATTTGTCTCATCACGAAAAAGGGCGACGCGTTGTTAAACAAATGCGTGAAATCCTGCGTGAGATGTACAGTAAGGAAACAGAAGCAATTGTAGAAAGAATCACAGGTCTTAAGGTTCTTTCCAGCCACAGTGATATCAGTACGAAAATGGGTGAACGGATTGAAGTATATGTAATGGACAAAGACCTAGAAAAACAACTTCAAGATAACACACCCACCAATTAACAGCTTAAGACTGATAGCTGAACACTCAAATATAGAAAACACTCCTCCGCATTATAGAGGAGTGTTTTCATCATCATTATCCAACAACCACTGATACCCTTGATGATTAGGGTTACTGATAAATACATAATGTGCCCCTAATCTCCGGTACAGAGCTGCATACCGCGGTAGCTGCGTCATGACAAATACGCGACAAGTACCCAAACTAACGAAAAATTCAATGACTCGAAACGAGTCGTTCCATTCATCTGGAAACAAGTAAACCTGCTCAAAAGAGGCGAGCTTTGTTTCTTCAGGAGCAAACCCCTGCGTAGCCACGAGACGAAACCCTTCTCTAACCATGTCATTTCTAAATGATTCTCGATAAAAAGCAACAATCTGCAACCCATCTATCAAATTTCGATTGATTTCATGTTTGCTAGCTGTTTGAACAAAGCCACAAAAAGCTTCTCCACGTCCTACAATAAGCATACTTTTCATCCTGCTCCCGCCTCATTCATTTGAATCACTGTGTGATTGGCTTATGATCGGCAACAACGAGAACGTCCATATGACGTATTTGCCTTAATAACTTCTGCACAACAGAGCCCGTTTTTATTTCTTCCCATCTCGTCCGAGCAGAATGGCCGATGATGACTTGTGTAACATTTTTGCGATTCATCTGCATGACTAACTCTCGAAAAATTTGTCTACGATCTTGTACTTGATAAATTTCAAAAGCGCCACCCATACGTTCCGTTAAATATCTAAGTTTGTCTAGTAAACTCAGCTCGTCTGAAGCAAGGGGATAATGATCCTGTACATACGCAACATACCAATCTGCCTTTAACCGATAAGCAATACGAAATCCACGCCGTATTAATCGTTCACTGTCATCACGTAAATTTACACAGACAAAAATGGTTTCTTGTTTTCTCCACGGCCCACGTAACGCCCCCTTACGCTCCCAGGACTCCAGACGCTCATCCACATCATCCGCCACTTCACGTAAAGCTAATTCACGTAATGCAATCAGATTCCCAAGCTGAAAAAAGTGATTTAATGACTGCTCTACCTTATCTAAGGCATAGATATTGCCCTCTTTCATCCTCTCTTGCAAGGAACTTGGCGCAATGTCCACCAGCTCGATCTCATCTGCATCATGTAGGATGTGGTCAGGGATTGTTTCCCGTATTCGAATACCTGTGATTTGTTCAACACTATCAGTTAGACTCTCTACATGCTGAATATTCACAGTTGAAATCACAGAAATGCCAGCTTGCAATATGTGCTCGACGTCTTCGTATCTTTTTAAGAACCGGCTAGTAGGAACATTGGTATGAGCTAATTCATCCACTAGAACCACTTCCGGATTGCGCTTAATAATAGCCTCAGTATCCATCTCTTCCAAATATACATTCTTATAAGGCATCACCTTTTTAGGAATAATCGGTAGCTTACCTATTTGCTCGTAAGTCTCTGTTCGTCCATGAGTTTCCAATAATCCAATTACAACATCAATCCCACTGTGTAACAGCTCATTTGCCTCACGGAGCATAGTGAATGTCTTTCCTACACCTGGTGCTGCACCGATAAAGATTTTTAATTTACCACGTTTTATTCGCTTAATTTCCTTTTCCATCTCCTCTGTTGAAAGGCGACGAAAGGGATGGGGAACAAATCCACGATGGCGTTTAGCAGGGAGAACCCGCCCCCCACTGGTTGCCGAGCGATCTGCTACAATGAGGACATCTGTATTTTTGCTTTGGTGTAAAATCTTGTTAATAATGGAACCATGCAAAATTTCTTCCCATCTACTTCGTTTGGATTGGCCCATGACAATACGAGTAATGTTATGTTGCAAAGCGTACTGTACGATCTCCTTTGCCACATCAATGTCCTTGTATAGTGGGATCTCATCAAAGCTTGCGCCCACTTTTTGCGCCAAAGTAACCATCGATCGTTTAAAGGTTGCCTCTTCTTTAGACATCATCCGTTTGTTCCCACGAAAGCAAGCGACAAGAAGCTCAGCCCCTAAGCGTTTAGCTACCTGTTGGCCGCGACGGATCAAAATTGAACCGTTCCAGTGATACTGTACAGTAACCAGAATACGCTCACTCGCCCCAGAAGGGCCAAGTATTCCCTGCTGTTGACGATACTTATCTAAATCATCATTTACTTCTCCAGCCACAAAACGTAAGGCCAATTCTCTTAGCACAGCCAAATTATCATGTCGATACAAGCGTTGATGCTTTGACTTAGGTTTAGTCCGTTCTTCTCCCTGACTACATGAGTGAGGTAAAATACTACCCTCTTGCAATCTTTTAAGAATGACTTCCGGCGTAACGTCCAGCAGCTTTACCTCGTCTGCTTCTGCTAACGTCTCGTCGGCTACACAATCGGCTACATGAACAGGTACCCCCGTTAACCGCTGGGCTATCCCTTTCATTCCCTCAAGCTCGTAGATATTTACCGTAGTGATAACACTAATATTGTGTTCTAACAGATAACGTACGTCCTCGATACGAGTACGGCGTATCGCTTCCGGTCGATTCCGATGCGCTAATTCATCCACCAAGACGACCTCTGGATCACGTCTAATGATCGCCTCGACATCTAGGTCCTCTTTCAGAATATCTTTTTCAAACCAAGCGACAGCAGGTATTACGTCGAATCCTTCCAGCTTCTCGTGATTTTTCCCTTGGTTTATTGCACGTGTATGAATCACACCAATAACCACATCTAAACCTTTTTTCCGCAGACGTTGCCCTTCTAACAGCATGTGATAGGTTTTTCCTGAACCACTGACCGCTCCCAAAATAATTTGCAGACGACCTTTATGGATTTCCGAAATGGAGCGCAAGATTTCCTCTGGCGTTTTTCGGCGAAAATCATCCATACTACTTCACCTGATCCAACGCCATGTTTAACTCCAATACATTTACTCTTTTCTCACCAAACAAGCCCAGAGAGCGGTCTTCTGTGTACTTACTAATGAGCTGGTTAAGCTGATCAGTAGTTAAATTGCGTAATGCTGCAATGCGTGGCACCTGAACACGAGCCGCTTCCGGTGTAATATGTGGGTCAAGTCCAGAAGCGGAGTTAGTTACTAAATCAGCCGGTATAGCTGCTTGCTCAATAGTCGGATTCGCAGCTAAGAGGGCTGTTACATCTTTTTTAGTTCGTTCCACCAATTCTGGATTTGATGGGGCATAATTATTAGAACCAGAACCAGCAGCGTTATATTCTATAGAAGAAACACGTCCAGAAAAGTATTTCGAGTCCGTAAACGTTTGACCAATTAGCTTTGAACCTACTACTTTCCCAGTTGCATCAGTGATTAAGCTTCCATCTGCCTGTGCTGGCATTAATGCCTGGGCGATACCCGTCATGAGCAAGGGATAGATAACGCCGCAGATCAGTAACAACACAAGACTTACTCTTATATTTTTCAACATGATTGATCACCTTTTTATTTGTTATTTTTATTGCAGACCAACTACCACCAACAGCATATCCAACAGCTTAATACCGATAAAAGGAGCAATGACACCACCTAATCCATAAATAAACAGATTGCGGGACAAGAGTTTGGTAGCACTCATTGGTGTATATGTAACACCCTTCATTGCTAACGGTATTAACAGAGGAATAATTATCGCGTTAAACAGCAATGCTGACAAAATTGCACTTTGTGGTGTAGCTAGTTGCATGATGTTCAAAGCCTGCATCTGAGGAATTGCTACCATGAGCATCGCCGGAATAATGGCAAAATACTTAGCAATATCATTTGCAATACTAAAAGTAGTAAGGGCTCCGCGAGTCATAAGAAGCTGTTTCCCAATAGCTACTACCTCGATAATTTTGGTCGGATCAGAATCTAAATCAACCATGTTTGCAGCTTCTTTAGCAGCGATCGTACCACTATTCATCGCTAACCCCACGTCGGCTTGAGCTAAAGCAGGCGCATCATTCGTACCATCGCCCGACATCGCTACCAATTTTCCTTCCGCCTGCTCCTTACGAATAACCGCGATTTTGTCCTCTGGTTTCGCTTCTGCAATGAAATCATCTACACCAGCTTCGCGAGCGATGGTAGCTGCGGTTAACGGATTATCACCCGTACACATAACAGTCCTGATTCCCATCCGCCGTAGCTCTTCAAAGCGCTCACGCATACCTGCTTTTACCGTATCTTTTAAATAAATGACGCCCAGTACACGAGTACCATCTACCACTGCTAATGGGGTGCCCCCTTCTCTAGCAATTTGATTAGCTGTCGTATCCAAATCGCTAGGAACTTGGCCGCCTCTTTCTACAACATAATTTTTAATTGCATCAATGGCTCCTTTTCTTACCATGCGACCATCTGGAAAATTTGTTCCACTCATCCGAGTTTCCGCCTTGAATTCCACACCTTCTGTACCAAAGATTTGCCACTCTGATTCTGGAACTCCCATTTTTTTAGCCAATTCCACAATAGAGCGTCCCTCTGGTGTTTCGTCATGTAGAGAGCTGTGGAGAGCTGCCCGATATAGCTCTTCTTGTTTTGAACCACCTACCACCACAATTTCAGAGGCCATCCGATTTCCATACGTAATTGTTCCTGTCTTATCCAAGATAATGGTATTTATATCACCTGCCGCTTCTACCGCTTTACCTGACATTGCAATCACATTATATTGGGTGACCCGATCCATCCCAGCAATCCCGATCGCAGATAATAATCCGCCAATGGTTGTCGGTATAAGGCAAACCAGGAGAGCCACCAGGGTTGCAACTGGAATCACCACATTTACATAAGAAGCAATTGGTAACAACGTCGTACATACGATCAAAAATATTAATGTTAAGCTTACCAATAGGGTATTTAAGGCTAGCTCATTAGGAGTTTTTTGGCGTTTTGCCCCTTCTACCATACTGATCATTCGATCTAGGAAGGATTCCCCAGGATCTGTAGTTACACGTACCGTAATTCGGTCACTGACCACGCGAGTACCGCCAGTTACAGAACTAAAGTCTCCACCGGCCTCTTTTATGACTGGAGCCGATTCCCCCGTAATGGCTGACTCATCCACTGATGCCACTCCTTCAATAATTTCTCCATCACTTGGTATCAGCTCATTGGTGTTAACGATGACAATATCGCCTTTGCGTAGCTCTGTGGAATTTACCACTTTTACTATGCCATTTTTTTGCAATACATTTGCTTTCATATCCTGTTTACTTTTTTTCAAGCTATCAGCCTGTGCCTTACCACGCCCTTCTGCCAAAGCTTCAGCAAAATTTGCAAACAGGATCGTCACGAATAAGATCATGCTCACGATGCCGTTGTAAAAAGCATTAGACTCGCCACCAAAAGCACTTGGCATAACACTTAAAATTAGTGTAATCACAAAGCCTATTTCCACCACAAACATAACTGGATTTTTAACCATTAGCCGTGGGTTAAATTTTTTAAAGGCATCGATTATTGCCTGCCATATGATCTCCTTGGTGACCAAGGATTTTCGTTGATTACTCATAGCGAAAGACTCCTTTTCTTCATTAACGTATCGACAGCCACTCAGCAACAGGACCGAGGGCAATCACAGGGAAGAATGTTAACGCACCTACAATGAGTACCGTAGCAAGCAAGATGCTCATAAATACTGTATTATCCGTGCGGAAAGTACCAATGGTTTCTGGCACAGGTTTCTTCATCATAAGTGAGCCTGCTACAGCAAGCATTAAAATAATAGAGAAATAGCGTCCAAATAACATGACAAGGCCCGTTGAGATATTCCAAAATGGCGTGTTATCAGATAGGCCTTCAAATCCTGAACCGTTATTAGCTGCTGAAGAAGTAAATTCATATACCACTTGGGAGATTCCATGGAAGCCGGCATTAGAAATCGAGCTTGTTCCCAGTTCGCTCGCCAAGGCAATAGCAGATGGGGCTAGGATGATCAAGGGATGAATCAAAATAGCTATAGCGATTAATTTCATCTCTTTACTTTCAATCTTGCGTCCCAAGTATTCTGGTGTACGGCCAACCATCAATCCTGCTAGGAATACCGCCATGATCGCATACATCAGAATGTTCATTGTGCCAACACCATCTCCGCCAAACACGCAATTCAGCATCATCTGAGCCAAAGGAACCATACCACCGATTGGTGTTAAGGTATCATGCATGTTATTGACTGTTCCTGTAGTAGCAGCTGTGGTTACTGCGGTAAATAGAGCCGACTGTGCAATTCCGAAGCGTACCTCTTTCCCCTCCATGCTACCGTTCGCTTGAGAAAGTCCTGCTTGAGCTAACGCTGGATTTCCGTTCGATTCTGCAACATACACAATCGTCAAGAAAGTCAGGAACATGAGGAACATAGCAATAAATATCATAAGTCCCTGTTTTTTATTGCGTGTCATAGCACTAAAGGTAAATGGTAAAGAAGCTGGAATGAGAAACATACATAAAATTTCAATAACATTGGTTAGAGGTGTAGGGTTCTCAAAAGGGTGCGAAGAGTTAACCCCGAAGAATCCTCCTCCGTTTGTACCAAGATGCTTAATTGATTCCATAGAGGCCACAGGTCCACGCGCAATTTGTTGTTCGGCCCCTTGTAAGGTAGTAGCAGTTACTGTTGGACTCATCGTTTGTGGTACTCCTTGGGCTACCAATAATAAAGTAACCATCACAGCCAAAGGTAATAACACCCGAGTATGTGCTCTAATCAAGTCTACATAGAAGTTTCCAAGCTGCTTTTGTCCTGTAATACCCCTCATAAAGGCCATTACAACAGCAATGCCAGTGGCTGGTGTAGTAAACATCAAATAGATAATAACCGTCATTTGAGACAGATAGGACAGCCCTGACTCTCCACTATAATGCTGTAGGTTCGTATTTGTTAAAAAACTAGCTACTGTATTAAAGGCAAGCAATGGTTCCATACCTTCAATCTGACTGGGATTCCCCGGCAAAAGCCCCTGCAATCTAACAATCAAATACCCAATTGCAAACATGACAAGATTGCTAAGTAATACGGCTCCTGCGTACTGTTTCCACGTCATTGTTCTTACTTGGATACCAGAAGCTTTATATATAACTCGCTCGAATCCTCCAAATATTCGGTCTATCTTGGTTACCTCCCATGAAAAGGCCTGCGCCAAGTAACGACCAAATAAAATAGCTAGGATCAGCAAAATTCCTAACACTACGGTAATTTGCAACAAATCCACAACGGTTCCTCCTAACGTTTCTTCAGTTTACAGCTGGTACTATTAATACTTTTCAGGACGAATTAATGCATCAATGAGGTAGAGAATAACCCCTGCAACGATGATCATGAGTATAATCAACGCTTTTCTCTCCCTTCTTCTGTTACCACTTTGTCACAGAATGCCATCGTTCCAAAAAACAGACCGAATGCACCTGCTACCAGTAAAATTGCAACCATATCCATCCTTTTTTCCTCCTCTGCCAACTGTCTGATCAACGTTCGACAATCTGTGGTTCCCCTGTGTTCTTCCTGTTATCTGTAAATGAAGTTCACCTTGGAACAAAAAATAGACCAATGCTTGCTCCTATCTCAACGGTAAAAGAGAACATGATACAAACGGAGTAAGTCACAGCTTCTCCTAGCGAAGCAATCTGTTGCCTCACCAGAGCATGCCTACTCATTTGTTCAATGTTCAACCGGCAAGAAAGAAGCACTCATTGGTCTACCTAACGCCCAGCTAGCCATCGCTCTCTTTGCGTTCTGTCTCCCTAATCCTCTTTCGTACAGTTGTACGCATTATGTGTAAAGATAAATATAAGCAAAACAAAAAGACCTACACATTTTGGTTTGAGGGAAAAAGAAAAAAACCCTCAATAAATACAGGTGGTCTCATTGACCTCCTTCGCTTTAGCCGACGAAGTTAGCTGACGGGTAGGATGGCGAAAGAGTTACTCATCCCTTCTACTTTGTAGAATTAACCCCAATAAAAAGTGGGTCCTCCGTTCCCGAATGCCTCGGGATTTGGCCGTTATGCTGTTGGGTGCTTACGAGTCTTATTATACGTCCTTGCTTATCTTCTGTTAACAGTGATCTAGCTACAAAAACTGTCAATTTCATGTAAAAAAACGCAATCCTGAGGAAACAATCTCATGTTTCCTCAGCCAATCTCATTATTTTATCTATTTTCTTTTGTTTTCTTTTTTTGTACAAGCCTGTGCCCATGAATAAATCGAAAAATCTCATCTACCTGATCAATTGAAAACACAGGAATAGACATCTTCTGTAATGGCAACCAGCTTACTACCGCCAAGATGTTTTGCACTTTGTCCAACAGCTCGATATCTTCCTCTCGCCGAATGACCACGATTTTCGGATAGGACTCTTGTTTAAAGCCTTCCACTAAGATGAGCTCGGCCCCTTGTTCACTCATCCTCGAGATAAGTTGTGAGAGAGGCACTGCGTGATTCTCCATCCAAGCGGTTTTTGTAGCCGATTGAATAGCTACCATTGGGGCTCCCGCCTGCCGGAAGTTCCACGTATCTTTTCCTTGCTGATCTAATTCAAAATCATGTCCATCATGTTTGATTACACCCAACCGTACCCCGATGTGTGTAAATTGCTCGATTAGCTTGCATAGCAATGTTGTTTTACCTGAGTTAGAATACCCGACAAATTGAATAACGGTACCTGTAGATTCCATATGATTTAATTCCTTGTTCATTTTTCTTCTCCTAATAAATTTTTGCTATTCCATTCTTTTTTTGCCTCTTCGTAATCAGCAGGGGTATTCATATTAAAAGCCACTAAATCATCCCAGGATTCATCCGTTACTTCTTTTACAACCATCTCTTCTAAAGCATGCATTACCCGGTAATCTTCCCGATCTAGAGCGTCCTTCCAAATTTCTTTGGTTTGTTGATGATAAAGGGCTAATAACGGTTGTAAGCGTCCTCCTGTTTTAGCTACTACAGCGTTTATATCTTGATCTAAACGATCGTTTAAATTCTTTAGTAAGCGTTGCAAATGCTCCGTACGTAAAAATGGTAGATCACAGGATACAACTAAATACCACTCCTCCTGTCGTACACACATGCTAGAATAAATCCCGCTGATTGGACCATGTGAAGCAACAAGATCACCTGTGATAAACACGGTTGTCCCAAGCTCATTAATTGGAGGAAGTCGTCTTGGATCATTCGTGACAATCACACACGGCTGATGTAGTGGAAGAATCTGCTCTAGCATATGTAAAATTAGTGGTTTCCCATGCCATTCTAGTAGTTCTTTGGGCTTACCCATACGACTGCTTTGTCCTCCGGCTAAAATCACAATACATAATGAGTTCACCATTTTTACATCACCTCACTTATTTTTTCATACTTCTTTCATACATTTATGGACAAATGGCAAAATAGTTATGATGCTATATTCATATGAAACAGTAATTGATATACTAAGACCGTACCTTGTAACAAGTATCACTTACAAGAGAGAAATGTATGAAGTGAGGGAAAATCTTCATGCCTATGGAAACGAAAACCTTCGTGGATCAAATATCTAGAGCATTCTGGGAAGATATGAAACGTATGTCAACCCTCGTAGAAAGTATTCCGGGTAAACCGTTATTTTTTGACGGAGACCCTGCTGATTATGTTTATTTGGTAGAAAGCGGAAAGGTTCGCCTATCAAAGACAAGTACAGACGGTAAAGAACTAACCCTTCAAGTATACAATCCAGGTGAGTTATTTGGTCTGTTCGGTTTGTTTAATTCATCCCTATGCTATAGTGCTACTGCCGTTGTCCTACAGCCTGGCGAATTACGGGTCATCTCTCGCACGTCCCTAGAAGAGCTTCTCACTGCAAATGGAGCGTACTGTGTAGAGTTCTTACGTTGGATGAGTCTTGAAAACCGTCGTATGCAATCTAAGTTCCGTGATCTTTTATTGAATGGAAAAACGGGTGCGCTCTATTCAACCTTAATTCGCATGTGTAACACATACGGTCGCCAACATCCTAATGGTATCCTGATCGATCTATCACTAACCAATAAAGATTTAGCTCAGTTTATTGGACTTACACGCGAAAGTGTTAATCGTTTATTAGGTGATTTAAAAAAACTAGATGTAATTGAACCTCTGCCAAATGGCTACATTCTAGTAAAGGACATTCACTATTTACGGGAAAAAATATGCTGCGATGATTGTCCACCAGACATTTGTCGTTTGTAGCATATGACTATGTTCCTTTTTATTTTAATGAAAAAGACGATACACAATCAAACAAAAGAAGCCTGTTGAGTTGTTCAACAGGCTTCTTTCTATTTGATAATTTCTTATTCGGCAATGTAAGACCATTTGTAATCGACGGAACCAAGTGCATCAAGCAATACGCCTTTTACTTTATCATTTTGAATCCAGTTTTGTGTACGGTAGTAGATTGGAATTACAGGCATTTCATCCATGATGATTTGCTCTGCTTCAGCAAACAATTGCGTACGCTTCTCTTCATTTGGTTCAGAAGCTGACTTGATTAATAGCTCTTTGTATTTTGGATTTTCCCAGTTTGTATCATTGTTACCGCCTTTTTTATCACGGTACAGCTCTAGGAAGTTGATTGGATCATTGAAGTCAGCAGACCAAGCCATACGACCGATTTGATAGTTACCTTGGTGTAGCTTATCAATGTATACTTTCCACTCGGTATTTTCTAGTTTCACATCAACATCCAAGTTCTTTTTCCATTGGTCTTGGATTGCTTCTGCAATTTTCTTGTTACCTTCCAATGTATTGAAGGATAGCGAAATTGGAGGTAGCTTGCTGATACCTAGCTCTTTCATACCTTCATTTAACAATTTTTTAGCTGTGTCTGCATCGTTATCTTTAAAGTAGCCTTCTGGTTTAATCGCCATAGTTGGAGGCAAGATACCCAATGCTGGTTGCTCTCCAGCTTGTGTAATGTTTTCTACAATCGCTTTACGGTCTACCGCATAAGCAAAGGCTTTACGAATTTTTGCATTATTAAACGGTACTTTCTCAGTGTTGAACTTGTACCAGTAGATGGAAGCGGTAGGCTTCACTTTCAAGGTACCCTCTGCTTTTTTGATAGGTACAACATCTGTTGGCAAGTCTCCAACTGGTTTACCTGCCCAATCCAAATCGCCGTTGTCAAACATGGAAAGCTCTGTATTGCCATCATCAATCATAGAGAATTCAATTTTCTCCATTTTTACAGAATCTTTATCCCAATAGTTTTCGTTCTTGGTCAACAAAATTTTGCTCTTATGCTCCCAGGTATCTAGCTTGAACGGACCGTTACCCACGTGGGTTTTAGCATTTTTCGCCCAGTCAGGATTCTCGGTATCCACTTTTTGATTAATTGGAAAGTAGGTGTAGAACGCTGTTAACTCCAAGAAGAATGGAGTAGGGTTCTCTAAAGTAACTTCTAATGTTTTATCATCAAGAGCTTTGATACCTACGTCTTCAATTTTCCCTTTACCCTTATGGAATGCTTCTGCACCCTTAATGTAATAAAGCTGGTAAGCATAGTTAGCTGCTGTTTTTGGAGTTAGAACGCGTTTCCAAGCATATTCGTAGTCTTTCGCAGTAACAGGTTCACCGTTAGACCACTTTGAATCACGCAATGTGAAAGTATATGTTTTTAAATCATCAGAAATTTTAACGTCAGATGCAACAGAATTATGAGGCTTGCCGTCTTCACCTAGACGAGTTAGACCGTCAAAAGTAGAACGAACAATTGCCCCAGAAGTAGCATCTTCTGTAAGACCTGGATCAAGCGTAGGAGGATCAGATGCAAGGTTTAAACGAAGGGATTGATTTCCGCTTGCTTTTGAATCTTCAGACTTTTTAGATTCGTTACCAGCTGGAGCGGCTCCGTTACCGTTACCTGCACCACAGCCTGCAAGAGCAGCACCTAATACAAGAACGGAACTCATCAACACAAATATATTTTTCTTCATAGTTGTAAATCCCCCTTTTATGTTTATAACGAAAGATATGAATAGATTTTATACTAATTTTATTTTTACGTTTTATCAAATAAAATAAAATTAAACATTATTAACTCTATTAACGCAAATAAAAGAGTCATCACGTAAAATATGCGTAATGACTCTTTTATTCATTTTATTTCTTTTCATATCCATTTATAACTACATCTAGTTTACCTGTACTTGGGTCAATGATTAATCCATGGATTGGTACCGAAGGAGGCAGTAACGGATGGTTAAGAATCATATCGACACTCTCTTTTACAGCATCAGTCACATTATCAAAACCTCGCAACCATTTTTCTAAATTAATTCCAGCATTTTTTAATAGATGTAAAGAATCTGCTGAAACCCCTCGTTCTCGCACCTTATCTAAAAAATGTGTAGGATTAATCGCACTCATTCCGCAATCATAATGTCCTACCACCATGACCTCTTCTGCTTGTAACTCATAGATAGCCACTAAGATACTTCTCATAACCGCCCCAAACGGATGAGAGACAATAGCTCCTGCTGTCTTAATAATCTTGACATCTCCATTTTTGACGTTCATTGCGTGAGGAAGAAGTTCGACCAGTCTTGTGTCCATACATGAAATGACAACCAACCGTTTATCAGGAAACTTGGTTGTTGTGAACTCCGTATATCTCTGATTTTCTACGAACTGTTTATTGTACTCTAAAATCTCTTCAAGTTTTCCCACGCTTCTTCACCTCGACTTTTCTCTCAATTTGGCCTGCCCATTTTCTTAGATACTGAACGTATTGGTAGGTTTTTTTGTACCTTATTATTTTCGTGATTTATCTGTTCAATCCCTTTTTGTAGACAAAATAACTACAACTGTGTAAATGTTTGATAGATCAAAAACACATTTAACGTAATAATGACACCACTGATCAGCCACGCAATTGCAGTAACCCACTTCTTATTAACAAACTCGCCCATTTTGGTCTTGCTACTGGTAAACTGCACAAGAGGAACAATCGCAAAGGGTAGTTGAATAGACAAAATGACTTGACTTAATATGAGTAATTCTGTGGTTCCCTTTTCTCCGTATAGCGCAGTAACAATCACCGTCGGAACAATCGCAATCAGACGAGTAATCAAACGACGCAACCACGGTGTAATACGGAAATTAATAAAACCCTCCATAACAATCTGACCAGCTAATGTACCAGTTAAAGTAGAATTTTGGCCAGATGCTAGTAAGGCTACCCCAAAAAAGATACTTGCTGCTGTCGTTCCAAGCACAGGAGCCAGCAAATAATACGCATCTCCAATCTCTGCTATATCTGTCATACCAGCCTGATGAAACGTCGAAGCTGACAAAATCAAGATAGATGCATTAATAAACAAGGCGAAGAATAAAGCAATCGTAGAATCCAAACGAGCATATTTAATCGCTTCCCGCTTGCCACTCTGTGTCCGTTCGAAATCACGAGTTTGGACAATAGAGGAGTGTAAATACAGATTATGGGGCATGACAGTTGCACCAATGATACCGATAGCGATATAGAGCATCGCAGGGTTTGTTACTACTTCAGCACGTGGGATAAATCCTTGCATGATGTCACTGATTTGAGGCTGAGCCAATAGTATTTCAACTCCGAAACACACCCCAATGGTACCTATTAACGCTATAACAATGGCTTCTATATAACGGAATCCTTTATTTTGTAAAAACAATACTAACAATACATCTATAGCTGTAATCAAAACCCCATAAATTAAAGGGATACCAAATAGCAGATTTAATGCAATTGCCGACCCAATTACCTCTGCTAAATCACATGCGGCAATTGCTATCTCGCACAAAACCCATAAGCTCATTGCTACTGGCTTGGAATAATGATCACGGCAAGCCTGAGCTAAATCCCGACCTGTTACAATTCCCAGCTTACCTGCTAGGGCTTGTAAAAACATTGCCATTATATTGGAAAGAAGAATCACTGACAAAAGCGTATACCCAAACTGGGAGCCTCCCGCCAAGTCAGTCGCCCAGTTTCCAGGATCCATATATCCAACAGCAACCAGATAACCTGGTCCTGCAAAAGCTAAAAATTTGCGAAATTTGGACGCGTTCCTGGGTACACGCATGGAACTGTGTACTTCTTGCAAGGAAGGCTGGGTAATCCCTCTTCTCCATCCTTTTTCTTGCTCCGACACTACTGTTTGTTGTTGATCAGCCATTTGAGATCACTCCTTCCCCGCTTACTTCCTTTATTTACATATGGTTTTTGTTCTGCTTTACAATGAATATTCTCGGGTATGCCTGTTCCTTGACGACCGTTTTTTGCACTAAGGAAACTTTGTAATAATTATTATAAACACCTCATTTAAAATGTAAATAGCCCACTCCTTCATCCTATTCACAAAAAGGGGTTTCTGTTTGTTGTTTCCCTAACATAAATGGGCTATACTAAATGGGAATAAATTCTTTATAACTACTTTGGTATAGAAAGAAGGGGAGTATAACAATGAATAGAAAGAAAATCGCCGGACTATTTCTACTATTGGCTCTCATTATAAATACGTTGGCCGTTCTTACAATTGGATTTGTGACTTATTCCAGCGGAAGCGTATCATCCCAAGATATTATGAATATCTTCTTTGTCTATAACACATCTGGCGTTCCCTTTTATTTCCTCCTATTTATCATTTGGTTAAACAATAATGAAGGACACCACTATCAAGAATAGTCCATTTTTTCAGCAGTGAGGCCCCTACCCAAGCACTTTATTTATGGAAACATAGGATAAAGTACATCTTATTGGGAGGGATTAGACCATGAGTATTTTCAGTGGATCACGCAACAACTTCGAAATCATCTTGGTTCTATTCATTCTATTGGTAATTATCGCTTGCTGTTGCTGCAATAATTAAGTAACGTAGTTTTGCAGAAGTATAAACTTTGCTGATCGTAGGCACACAGCAAAGTCTAGTATGATTTGTTAGGAAAATGATCAAGCATGTTTATTTATGTATAACAAAAAAATCCAGGGCATACTCGCCCTGGATTTTTTTGTTATATGGATTAAGAGCCTTGTAGTCGTAGGTTTGTGTCTATTTCCTCGTCGCCTAATCGTTTCGTAAAGCTTTGACGCCAACTAGCTGATAATGCTTCTACCATTAAAATTCGCTTTATTGCTTGCTTGTTTTTTTTATCGTGATGCATAATTTGATTGGCAAATGCAATCGTTACACCATGAGGATCTTTTTCAACCAATGTCATTATGTCTTCCTGTGAAATTTCTCCTTCTTGTAAAACCCGCAGATAAAAACCCGTATAGCCTGTATTCTGTACTTGTACCGCCAGATCAATTACATCATAGCGTTTTGCTAATTTATGACACGGCTGTCTTGGCTGGGTAACTTGTACTACAGCACCACCAATCTGGTAAATATCCCCGATACAAACTTCATCCTCTAGCAATCCTTCTATTGTTAAATTCTCTCCAAAGGCGGAAACTGGCAGCGACCTACCTAGAGTCTTTTCCCAATAGGGATAGTGCTCGGATGCATAAACGCATACCGCTTTATCTACCCCACCATGATACTTCAAATCCGCTTGAGCATCACCTTGCAATTGGGTTTTTGAAAGATAGAGAGGTCCTGTTACTGGTTCTTTACATATGCTTGTTACTACCTCTTTTTCTTTATAAGAAAGAACTTGAGGTTGTCCTACATTTACAGAAAGAATTCTGACTAGTACCTGCGACATGGTTGTTTTTCCTCCTTGGCTATCTACTATTAGCCATTATACAAGGTATGCCAGCCTAAATCAGCTTGTTTTTATGTTTCGAACAGCCATGACAATGTACACAGCAGCTAACCCCCAAGTAATCGGTCCAATAGGAATAGGCCATGCTGCTAACACCAGAATTCCTTTGATAAAGAAGGGCACTGTCAAACTGAAGACAGCTAAACAAAACGCCTGACCAAATGTTAATTCCTTTTTCTGAATGTTACTGATAATATATCCAAAAATACCAAGAACAAAAGCGGTAAAGGTGGTGCTAAAGATCATGTAAACAAAAATACATGCAAATATAGTGGCCCATATAATTGTTTCTTTGGTTACCAGCCAATCAACTAGTCCAGTAAATTCTTGTTTACTTATGTCATGTAAACCAGAATCAACATAATTTACTTCTCGTACAAAAACCCCATTTTCGATAAATATCGCCTTTGCTTTTCCAAAAATCACGACATATGAACTTTTGGGATAATTCTCTGCTTTCACTTGATTGTTAGGGTCGAAGATAAACATTTTGTTAGGAGAATAAATCGGCTGGTCAGTCTGCATGTTTAGAACATCATTTTTAAAAGTAAAATCTGGCGCGCTGTTTAGGACAGCCTGTGCCTCTTTTAAAAACATGTTTGTTGTAAGATAGAAACTAGAAAAACCAAACACGCTAAGAAGTAAGGCAAGAAATAGGATAAATCCGAACACAACCCCAGCTTTCTTATTTACAAGCTGACCTAAGTCTTTCGGTTTTAACAAACTAACTTTTAATGCATCAAACAAAATATAGCCTCCCTTTTGTAGCAGTTAGATTGTTACCTGTATCATATCCATCTGCTTATTTCTTGAAAAAGAAATAGGTTTAGTTACTTATATTATAGTGAGAAAACCTTTGGCTCTCCTTATCACAATCTAAAAGTTATCTTAAAATTATCATTAGCCTTATGCACAAAGAAAAGTAATCATTTTCCCACTACATGTAAATATTAGAATTAGATAATATCACATGTTTAATTTTTTTGGTTAAAATGTAACATTTAAGTCTTTTGTACGTGTTACTCTAAATATAACGTTTTGCTTAGGAAAAGAACGGAGGAGAAATCGTGTCATATACCATATTAATCGCCGATGATGAGAGGGAGATCGTTGAACTTTTAACGCTCTATCTGGAGAAGGAAGATTTTCATGTCATAGAAGTTCATAATGGAGATAGCGTTTTGCCTATCTTGGCTCAAAGGAAAGTGGATTTGGCCATCCTTGATATTATGATGCCAGGGAAAGATGGCTTTCAGCTTATTAAGGAGATCAGGCAAACCTATAATATTCCCATCATGTTTTTGTCAGCACGTACCCAAGATCATGATGTGATCCTAGGTTTAGGTCTAGGGGCAGATGACTATATCACGAAACCGTTTAATCCTCTTGAGGTTATTGCACGGATTCAAGCTCTTCTTCGCCGTGTTCATGAATTTACTCCTACCGTGGAAGTTCCTGTTAATCCTGAGGATCAGCTTATTAAAATTGGAGAGATGACCCTAGATAAAGCAAGCTGCCTCGTCTACCGAAATGAGGAAGCTATTTCACTAACTTCTATTGAATACAAAATACTAGAACTCTTAATGGTTAATGCCGGTCAAGTTTTTACAAAAAAGAAAATATACGAAGCTGTATGGGGCGATTTTTATGCCAATGATGATAATACCATCATGGTGCACATTAGCAAGTTACGTGAAAAAATCGAGGATGATCCAAAACAACCAACTTATATTAAAACCATTCGAGGATTGGGGTATAAATTTGAAAAAATGGTTGAAGCCTAAAAAATCGCGTAGCCTCTATACCTCTCTCATCCTTGATTATTTTGTTTTTAATTTTTTTCTTTTGGTTGTTCTAATTGGACTTGCCCTCTATCTTCTCAACGTTGCTTTCAATCATATCGAAAGCATGGATATTGTTGATGTAAAAATTGAAGCTTCGAATTACAAACAAAAAGATCAACGTAAAGAGCTACTTCCTCATTTAGAAAGTATTGGAGGCTGGTTAGAACATCTTGATTCCAATAAACAACTGGTTCAGGTCTATGGTAAGAAATTAGATGATAATAAGTCCTATTCAGAGAATCAGTTATTCGAACTCTTGCAAAATCATGAGCAACAGCCCTATTACTACTCTATGTACCAGAATACTCTTGATCCAAAAACACCGTATTTATTATTAAAAATACCCAGAAATAATATTCTTGTGTCTAAGGACCTTAAACAAATAGATATTTTCGATCCACTTGCGAAAAGCTTTATGACCTATTTAGGTATGTTTGGTTTCATCATGCTGATTTTTATTGTGTTATATATTTACTGGACTGCTCGCCGCATTAAAGCTCCGCTGATTATTATTTTAGATGCGCTGAAAAAGATGACAGATGGTGACTATAGTACCCGTATTTACCTAAAGGCTGAGCATGAATTCGTACAAATTCGTGATACATTTAACTATATGGCAGATGTATTAGAAGAGACACGCCGTGAGAATGAAATTTTGGAAAAAGGCAAACAGCGTATGTTAATGGATATCTCCCATGATTTAAAAACACCGATCACCAGCATTCAAGGATATGCTAAAGCCTTAAAGGAAGGAATGGCCACGGATGAGGAGCGAAAACAGCGATATTTAGAATATATCTATCAGAAATCAATTCGGGTAAATCACCTCATTAATAATCTGTTTGAACTCCTTAAATTAGACGCCCCTGATTACCGATTACATTTACGTCTTGAAGAGATTACAGAGTTTGTCCGTGATATGGTTGTCTTGCATTATACAGAAATGCTGGATAAACAATTTCATTTACAATTAGATATACCAGAACGAGAAATCTATCTGTATTTTGATCGGATTCAATTAACGCGTGTATTAAGTAATTTATTAGTGAATGCGATTAAGTACAACCCCGCTGGAACAAACATGCGTATATCGTTATCAGAGGAAAAATATTATGTAGTCATTACTATTGCGGATAATGGAATCGGAATTTCGGACGATATCAAGGAAAATATTTTTGAACCATTTGTTCGAGCTGATTCCTCCCGAGCAAGTGAAGGTGGAACAGGTCTTGGTTTATCGATTGCTAAACGGATAGTGACCAAACATGGGGGTACAATTAAGCTTACCTCCACTGATACTGAAGCTACGGTTTTTGTCATCCGTTTACCTAAGCCATTTAACTAATGTATATAAACAAAGATCGGCAGAGTGATAGATGCTCTGCCGATTTTTTTACTAAGGGTAGTCGTTATTTTTCGATGGAAATGATATTTTCCTCGCCACGTTTTACCAGAGCACCAGGTTTAACAATAACCTGCTCTCCTTCTTGCAAATTGGTAAAGATGATTGGCGTAATCACAGAAGGTACTTTTTCCACTACATCCGCTAATTGAACACGTAGCAATGGCTGTCCTGCTGTAACTTTATCTCCTTCTTGAGCTAGAGCTTCAAAGCCCTCACCCTCTAGTTTAACCGTATCAATTCCAAAGTGAATCAGAATCTCACGTCCATCATTTGCAGCGATTCCAATCGCATGCTTAGTCGGGAAGAAGGTAACAATTGTTCCATCCACAGGAGAGACAACCTCTCCATTAGTTGGTTCAATAGCAAAACCATCACCCATCATCTTCTGTGAGAAAACCTGATCTGGAACGTCCTTTAGCTCTAGCATCTTACCTTCTAGTGGTGAGACAAAAACCGTAGAAGAGCTTGTCTGCTCAGAGACACTTTGTGGAGCCGGCTTACTTGCAGGTTTCTCAACCGGCGTGCGCCCCGCCATTACATCCTTGATCTGTTCCTTCAATTGATCGGATTTTGGTCCAAAGATCGCCTGGATATTATTACCAATCTCTAGAACACCTGCTGCTCCCAGCCTTTTTAATTGTTCCTTATTTACGTTTTTACTATCGTTAACAGATACCCGTAAACGAGTAATGCATGCATCTAGATTACTAATATTAGCGCTACCACCCAACGCTTCCAATACATCTGCTGCTAGTCCAGAAGATTGGCTAGTACCGGTTTGAGCCTCTTCCTCATCTTGTCGACCAGGTGTTTTTAGATTCCACTTTTGAATGGCAAAACGGAACCCGAAATAATAGATGACAGCTAGTACCAAACCTACTGGAATCACTAACCACCACTGTGTTTTGTTCGGTAACACCCCAAACAGCAAGTAGTCAATAACCCCTCCAGAGAAGGTCATTCCTATTTTTACATTCAAGATTTGCATGACCATGAAAGAAAGCCCTGCAAAGACAGCATGGATAGCAAACAATACTGGTGCTACGAATAAAAACGAGAATTCGATCGGCTCTGTAATCCCTGTCAAAAAGGCTGTAAGCGCAGCCGATCCCATAATCCCGGCTACCATCTTCTTATTTTCAGGACGAGCTGTATGATAAATCGCCAAAGCCGCTGCTGGCAATCCGAACATCATAAACGGATACTTTCCTGTCATAAATGTTCCGGCTGTTAACTCTACATTGTCCTTCACTTGGGCAAAAAAGATCGCTTGATCCCCGCGAACAAGTTGTCCAGCCTTGCTTACGTACTCCCCAAACTCAAACCAGAATGGTGAGTAGAAGATATGATGTAAACCAAACGGAATAAGAGAACGTTCAATAAGACCAAAAACAAATGCAGCCAAGGTTGGATTAGACTCCAACATGACATGTGAGAATGCATTAAGAGCTGATTGAATTGGTGGCCAAATAAAGATGAGTACAAGACCTGTTAGTAAAGCAGCAACTGCTGTAACAATCGGTACAAAGCGTTTTCCCGCAAAGAAACCTAAGAATGGCGGTAATTCTATGTTATAAAATTTTCGATACAGATTAGCTGCAATAACACCCATAATAATCCCACCGAACACGCCTGTTTGTAAGGTAGGAATCCCAAGCACCATCGCATAGGCTTTATCAGTCTGTGCCATTTCAGCCGTAACACCAAGGAAGACACCCATAACCTGATTCATAATTAAGAAGCCAATGATTGCAGCTAGTCCAGCTACCCCTTCACCACCTGCTAATCCAATGGCTACCCCTACCGCAAATAAGAGCGCTAGGTTTCCAAAAATGATGGAACCAGCTTCTTCCATTACTTTTGCGACTAATTGGATCGCTGGTCCTGACAAAAATGGTAATTGCTCCAGCAAAGCCGGATTTTGCAAAGCATTACCGAATGCTAGGAGAATCCCTGCAGCTGGTAGGATGGCAACTGGAAGCATAAGCGCTTTCCCTACCTGTTGCAACACCCCAAAGATCTTTTTGAACATGTACGAACCTCCTTTACTTCAAACCCCATTTACATAGATGACTTGGTTATTTGAAGTATGCCTATTGGACAAACCTACTATGTAAGGAACCAAAAAATAATACTTTGAATCTTTTTGAAGCCCTACGTAATAGAAAATTTGTCATTTTAAAACATAAAAGAGTTTTAGATAAAATACAAGATGTCTACGTCACAAAAATAAGAACAATTATGTATTTTGTTCAAATAGTTAATGCAAGATTACTATATGTAAGCAAAAAAAGATGTCCCCTCTCACGTGAAGGGCCATCTCTTTTTCATCAAGTATGCACTTACTTATAACTAGAAAACTCTGTAACCAATTAATACTACGATCACTAGCAATACTAATGAACCGATAAAGAAAATAAAGCTAGGCTTGCGTTTACCTGCACGTACTAGTGCCATCTCCATCAAGCCGATGGTACAGACGCCCAAAATGCCTTTTATGATGAGTCGAACGTCGCTTAGATAAAATTTGAACAAGAGCATAGCTCCGAAAACGATGATTATGATATACATGAGTCGAAGTATCATATGTAGGATTTTCGCAATTTTGTTTTTATCTAATCTGTAAAATACATAGGCAAGAATCAGTAATACAAGTGCAGCTTCCCAGCCACCTACATGCGATGCCAAAATAGCTTCATATCTCATTTCGTAACCTCCTATGCTTTTTTCATTTCCAGCTAATCATATCATAGGAATCTTACCTTTCCAAACATTCGATATTCATATGTCTGTTTTTAAAATGATAACTTTTGAACAAATTCATCCCTTGTATATAAGTATATAATGATTCATTATGGCACTCAGTAATTTACCTATCTTTCATGCATGAAAACATAAAAAAAGACCATCTTATGTGAGGAGAAGGTCTTGGTCAAATGTACATCTACGAACATCATTTACATGAATGATTCCTGTCGAAACTTTTTACTTATTTATTGAGCTCTATAACAACTTGCTTCCCATTAATCAAAACTTCCGCTACCGCCATTACGATTTCAACTGATTTTTTCACCATTCTCATTCCTGTCATCTCCTCAGTGGTTAGGTTCATTTCTTAGCTCTTGTCCTTATTGTAGGAAAAATAAGAAAGGCACACCATCGAATGGGATTACAAGAAGCTTACATGTTTGTAAGTATGCTGGCACTAGAAAGCACAGGAAACCTCTGATACATGATCTTCACATTCTTTTCACAAAAAAGACTGGACTTTAAGATTAATTAGTATTATTATTAATTTATAATTAATATAAAATAATACAAATTATAAAAAGGGAGTTGTTCTTCTATGGCACAACAAGTAATGGTAAGCAATCAAAAAGTAATCGACGTTCTTAATCGCCAAGTAGCAAACTGGAATGTTCTCTTTGTTAAATTGCATAACTATCATTGGTTTGTTAAAGGTCCCCATTTCTTCACTTTACATGAAAAATTTGAAGAATTGTTTAACGAAGCAACAACTAGAATTGATGAATTGGGTGAGCGCGTATTAGCTATTGGTGGTAAACCAGCAGCAACATTAACAGAGTACGCAACGCTTTCAACCATTAAAGAGGCCTCCTGTAACGAATCTGCTGAGGAGATGGTACAAGCAATCATCAACGACTTCCAAATCCTAGTAGATGAATGTCAAAAAGGTATGGATATCGCTCAAGAAGTTGGTGATGAAAGCACTAGCGATATGTTGCTTGGTACCCTTACTGATCTGCAAAAACATATTTGGATGTTAAATGCTTATCTCGGTAAATAAGATAAAAAGAAGCTCTCCATCTAGCTATCAAGCTATGTTGGAGAGCTTTATTTCATTGATAATTAATTCTCTAACAATATAGTCTATAGTCCGAACACCAAGCTAATAAATACAACAATAATAGCTACAGGTACTACATATTTGAGTAAGCAGTACCACGCTTTGAACCAGACTACTTTACCTGTTGAGCCTTGTTGTACTTCTGCTAGTAAGATATCACGCTTCATCTTCCACGCTACAAATATAGAAATAAGTAAAGCTCCAAGTGGCATTAAGATATTACTTACCAAGAAATCCGCTGCATCAAAGAAGCTTTTACCAAAGATCGTTATATCACCTAACACTCCGTATGCTAATGCAGAAGGAATTCCTAATACGAAAATCAAAATGCCTACCTTCCAAGCAGCGGAAGCACGTTTTGCCTGATTGCCCTTTGTGATCGCTGCTACACTAATTTCTAGCATGGAGAATGCAGAGGTTAAGGTAGCAAACAAGAACAATAACAAGAAGGTGGTCAAGAAAAAGGCTCCAAACGGAATATGATCAAACACTGCTGGCAAGACCACGAATAAAAGTCCAGGTCCTTCCGTAGGCTTCATTCCTAATGAGAAAACAGCTGGAAAGATTGCCAAGCCGGCTAACAGAGAGGTGATAATGGTCAAAATTACAATGGAAACTGTAGATTTTGGTAAGCTTTCATTCTTTGGCAAATAGGAGCTGAAGGTCACCATAACCGATACACCTACGCTTAACGAGAAGAAAGCCTGTCCCAAAGCATACAAAATTGATTTAGAAGTTAATTCGCTAAAATTTGGTTGTAGGAAGAAGGTAATTCCTTCCCAAGCTCCCGGCAACGTAACGGAACGAACAATAAGGGCGAGAAAAATCAGAAAGAGTGCCGGCATCATATATTTATTAGCTTTTTCGATCCCATTAGTAACTCCTCGGGACACAACCAAAATCGTAATTATCATAAATA
This sequence comes from Brevibacillus laterosporus DSM 25, assembly GCF_002706795.1. Taxonomy (NCBI): domain Bacteria; kingdom Bacillati; phylum Bacillota; class Bacilli; order Caryophanales; family Paenibacillaceae; genus Brevibacillus; species Brevibacillus laterosporus. The sequence goes on along the minus strand of NZ_CP017705.1, from coordinate 2,463,254 downwards.
AAAATTGAACAGACAACACTAGCCATGAGTCTGAAATGGTTTGACCAAATAATTGATTATAATCTAAACCTTGGCCAATCAATTGTCCTGTGATGCTTTTAATGAAATACAGAAGAATCCAGCCACCTACAACACTGTAGAATGATAATAAGATAAAACAAGTAACAATACCTAATCTACCCACCCAGTGCCATGGGGTATTAGGTGCGATCGCTTTATAAGCAGAAACAGCATCTTTTCCCGTGCTTCGTCCAACTATTAGCTCTCCTAGTAATAAAGGAGTACCTAGCAACAGCGTAAATAACAAAAACAGTAAGAAAAAAGCTCCTCCACCACTCGTACCAGCAACATAAGGGAACTTCCAAATCGCCCCTAGCCCTATTGCTGATCCTGCGGCAGCCAAAATAAAACCTAACTTTGAAGTCCACTGTTCACTTTTTGACATGTTTTTCTCCTCACTGCATTTGATTTCCGTACATTATAACAAACTTCACATCAAATGGTATGTTTATTTGTAAAATAATATAGTTTCCACTTTTTTTGAAAAGATTGAATCCAGATACTGCTTACCTTCATGAGTTCTCGAGAAAAATAAAACAACCCGAAGCTTACCCCCGGGTTGTTTATATCAGATAATAACTTGCAGGATATTTATCTACTTTTAACCAATATATCGACAGCTTCTTTAATTACCTGTTCTGGATCATTTCCCTTTTCCAATTCTTCACGTATACAATGCTCCAGATTACTCGCGACGACTAGACCAATTACACGATCTACAGCGGTACGAACGGCAGAAAGCTGTGTCACCACGTCTCGACAGTCCTTATCTTCTTCCATCATCTTCAGTACACCGCGTACCTGACCCTCTATTCGCTTCAATCGATTTTTGACAGAATCATTATAATCCATCCGTTTCACCTCTCTTCTCCAATGTCTTTTTCATTAAATAAATAAATTAAGTCCCGATTCTTGCGCATCGCTCAGATATGAAGCAACACCGGCTACATCTACTCCGTCAATTAATTCTTCTTGTTTAATCCCCATGATATCCATACTCATGGCGCAGGCTACCAATTTGACTCCTACTTCTTGAGCATTCTTCATTAGTGTCTCTAAGGAGTCTACATTTTTCTTTTCCATGACATGCTGCATCATTTTCGTACCCATTCCTGCCATGTTCATTTTCGATAATGTTAGCTTATTTGCCCCTTTTGGCATCATCATTCCAAACATCTTTTCCAGCGTATCCTTCTCAACTACCGGCGCATGTTCGCGACGTAAAATGTTTAGCCCCCAGAAAGTAAAGAACATCGTCACCTTTTTACCCATAGAAGCCGCTCCTGAAGCAATGATAAACGAAGCCATCGCTTTATCTAAATCACCACTAAAAACGACCATAGTAGCTCCCGTTTTATCAATTTGTTTTTCATCATTGGCTTGTTGCATAGCAGATCCTGCGATTGAGGTAGGCATGTTTGTACCCTTTTGAATAAAAACATGGGCTACTTTATTGCTATATTCGGAGGAGAGAAGGGTATTCCCTGTTTTGTTACACCACGCAGCAATATCGGCCATAAATCCAGGGTCTGTGGCTTTTACTTCAATTATCTGTCCGTCTTGGGCTCGTGATACAGCTTGGAAAACTTGCATAATTGGACCTGGACATTGTAACCCGCATGCATCAATAGTAATCGATGGGCTATCAATGGTAGAAGATGATAAATTGGATCGCTTTGATTGTGATTGTTCGTCTGATGAATGTTTTCCGGATTGGCTTCCTATCACTGGAGTTACATCCTCTTTTCTTGGATTGATCGCTTCTTCTGTCGATTTGCCCATACGATATGTTTTATAGCCACCATCTACATTTTTCACCTGATAACCATATTCACTAAGCAAACGTGCCGCTAAATATCCGCGTAATCCCACTTGGCAGGATACATAGATTGTTTGGTCTTTTGGTAGCTCAGCATGTCGATTGCGTAGCTCTGGTAGAGGAATATTGATAGAACCCTTGATAAAACCTGCTTCTCTTTCAATTGGCTCACGTACGTCGACCAGTAAACCACCATTGGCCACAATCTGATCGATCTCATGCCACTGAACAATATCAACCAAGCCGTCAGCAATATTGCTCGCTACATACCCTATCATATTAACTGGATCTTTAGCAGAGGAATATGGAGGGGCATAAGCCAATTCCAGATCAGGAAGGTCGTGAATGGTTAATCCTCCTTTAATCGCTGTTGCAATCACGTCGATACGTTTGTCAGCCCCATCTGCTGAAATCGCCTGCGCTCCATAGATTTTGCCTGTGGTTTTATCAAACAGAAGCTTCATCCAAATAGGCGCTGCTCCAGGGTAGTACCCAGCATGAGAAGCAGGATGTACATGGATTGCTGTATATTCCATTCCAGTTCGTAATAGGGTTTTTTCATTATTTCCTGTTGTGGCGACAGTAAGATCAAACACTTTGGCAATAGACGTACCAAGTGTGCCGTTATATTGAACATTACGTCCATTAATATGATCTGCTACTAAGCGTCCTTGACGATTGGCCGGCCATGCTAACGGTATATGTGTTGCTTGATTATTAATATAATCTGTTACCTCTACTGCATCACCAATAGCGTAAATTGCTGGGTCGTCGGTTTGCATATGCTTATTGACACGAATAGCTCCACGTACTCCTACGGAAAGTCCTGCTTCCTTTGCTAGCTGTGACTCAGGCTGTACACCAATAGCTAAAATGATCATGTCTGTCACTAATTCGCGCCCACTGCTGAGACGAACAATATTACCTTGATCGTTAAAAGCCTCTACTCCATCCTGAAGCAGTAGCGTAATGCCCTTCGCCCGCATATGCTCGTGTACCACAGCAGCCATTTCTATATCAAGCGGTGCCATAACCTGCTTACCCATCTCGACTAGAGTAACATCAAGCCCACGCTCAGATAGGTTTTCTGCCATTTCTACACCAATAAATCCACCGCCAATGACAACGGCGCGAGTAGGCTTTTGTTGATCTACATAGCTTTTAATCGCATCTGTATCTGGTACGCTGCGCAGTGTGAATAATTGTTTTGCCTCATCAATACCTGGAATAGCTGGTCGAATCGGCTTCGCACCAGGAGACAGGATCAGAATATCGTAACTCTCTTCGTATATCTCTTTCGATTGCAGATTGTGGATCGTAACCGTCTTCTGCTCTCGGTTAATGTGAGTGACTTCGCTTCTAATTCGAATATCCATGTTAAAACGCTGAGACATCCCCTCTACCGATTGTAAAAAGAGCTTGCTCCGTTGCTCGATGACCCCGCCAATATAATAGGGAAGACCACAATTAGCGTAAGAAATATATTCACCGCGTTCGACCATTATCAGTTCGTGTCGCTCACTTAGCCGACGTAATCTCGCTGCCGCTGTCGCTCCACCTGCTACTCCACCTACTATGATGATTTTCTTTTTCATAAGTTGTTTGCCCCTTTTGTATATTGAATGTCCAGTTCTTACATCAAACCAAACATACCCCTACGGGTATTAAAGAAGATAAAAAAATATCTCAACAAATCTATCCTTATAAGGTTTTTTATACCCCGATGGGTATATAATAAACTCTAATCCTCCTCCAAGTCAACAGGAGAATACACCATCCAAGAAAAATAACGTGTCTCACGAATATTTAATCATAACAAGAGCTTTATCGCGCTTCTGCTGCGTGATAAAGCTCTTGTTGTTAGCTACTTATTTAATAATAAAGACCGGGCACGGTGCTAATTGTGTGATACGATGACTAACGCTACCTAGCATCAATTCTTTAAAATCTCCCAACCCACGGCTACCCATCATAATAAGGTCAGCATTCTTTTCTTTAACCAAGGCGAGCAATTCATTGGCTGGGTCCCCTTGAAGCAGGATAGCTTCACATTGAACTCCTTCTTTTTCTGCCGCTTCGCATGCTTGATCTAGTAATTCTTGACCGTATTTTTTGGCTTCTTCTAGATATTCAGATTGAACATCGTGGACCATAAATACTAATTGACTAGCTACATAGGCAGGTAATTCTTTTACAACATGCACAAAAGTGAGCGAGGATTTATTCTCACGGGCAAATAAAATCGCCGCTTCCTGTACTTTTGGACTTAACTGTGAACCATCCAAAGCTATCACCATTTTATCAAACATAGTATGGCCTCCTTGTTAAATCGGTTCTATATTATCATTGTAGCATGTAGATCAGCAAAGATTTCACATATTTATGAAAAATCCGGAAACGTTTTTACGTAGAAAAATGAACGCTCAAAGTTAAAAGAACTTCCGCGCAAAGGATAGCAGCATGATTACAGCCACCACCATGCAAAGAATAAATAAGCCCTTTTCTTGTTTTTTAAATGGATCCATATCTTCTCCCCATTCCTTACACCATTCCTCTTAGGTTACCCCTATTATAGAAGGAGAACACATCCTTACCTGTCCTTTTGGATGTCTGTTCTGTGAAGGATTGCACAAGCTGTAAGAAAATAGAACGAGGCAAAGAGAGACCCACACGATCTGTGGATCAATCTATATAAATAGTCCGACCTTCCCTACTGCTTTGAAAAGCCACTTCAATTAGAAAAATATTCATACGCGCCTGTTCTGCACGGACGGGCACATTTTTACCTAGACGAATTGCCTCATACAACTTGTCATAGTAACGTTGATAGGAGCCTTTTTCAGACACGATTTTTTTTGTAACAGGCTTACCTTCTACCATTGTAGTTAACTCCCCATACCATTCTTTCTCTTCTTGACCCCAATTAGGAGCGTTCAGAGGCTGATTGTTGCGGATAGCACCCTCCTGCACGTCAAATCCAAACTTACTATAACTCCCCTTATCACCATGCACCTGAAAACGTGGACCCGGTTGAACTGTCAACATGCCAGCGTGTAAAATCACTCGCAAACGCTCATACTGCAAGATGACATGGAAATAATCATCTGTTTTAGCCCCTGGTCGTTGTGCTTGTACATCAGCTGTAACTGCTTTAGGCATTCCAAACATCATAATGGCCTGATCCAACAGGTGAGAGCCTAGATCATACAAAATTCCCGAGCCTGGCCCTGCGTTTTCTCTCCACCGATCACGTACTTCAGGTCGGTATCGATCATAATGAGATTCAAAATGATAGATATCACCTAGTCGTCCTTCCTGATACAGACGTTGGATTGTCAAAAAGTCATTATCCCACCGTCTGTTTTGATAAACGCTTAATACCTTACCTGTCGGCTTATTTAGCTCAATTAGCTCATCTGCTTCTTGGGTTGTTACGACAAACGGCTTCTCAACAACAATATGCACACCCGCATGTATCGCCTCTTTTACCATTTCATAATGAAGCGATGTGGGCGCGGTTATGATGACCAATTCCATCTTGGGATGCTGTAGTAACTCTTGTAATTGAGAGACCACCTGCACATCCCCCAGATCTGCTTTTACCTTTTCTGGTTTAGAAGATAGGACAGCCACAATCTCATAATGCTCTGACGCTTGTAAAAAAGGAACGTGAAAGGTAGTAGCTGACGGACCATACCCAACAATACCAACTCTGATTTTCTGCATTTTCATTCCCTCCTGCAAATGGAATCCTATCTCTATGTTATTCTGCATGCTCGTCTGGTTTTCTTATCATAAATGAAAAATATAGAGTTTCCAAGAATAGAGTGCGCGCTGAATAGTCTCATTTATATTAGTCCAACTTATGCACAAAAGATTACTAGTTTTTGGTCTTCTCTAATTATGTCATCCTGCTTTATAATGAGCCTAATAGAAGGTAATCATATCGATCATCTTTTGCTTCTATCCAATCTTTGCAAATTACCTGGCAACAGATCAACTGGCAAAGGAGGTTGTATCCATGTCGCTCGATAAACGAAGCGCTGCGATTTTGCATAAAATTATGCAAGCTGACTCATATGTAACCGTACAGGAGCTCTTAGAATCACAAGGAATTTCGAAACGTACACTTTATTATGATATGAACAAAATAAACGATTGGCTGGAAGAAAATCAACTCCCTACTGTTCAATATATCCGAAGCACCGGCTACTATATAGACGAACTGACCAAACAAAAAATACCTGATAAACTTCAAGGTATGAAGAAATGGCAATATGAGTATTCCGCCAAGGAGCGTAAGGCTTGGCTAACGATCTATCTCTTAACCCGAGAAGGGCGTATCTTGCTAGAAGATTTGATGAATCGGCTAGGTGTTAGTCGCAACACCACCCTGGACGATCTGAAAAAATTAAAAATGGAGCTTCATACCTTCCATATATCGCTCAATTTTGACCGCAAACAAGGCTACTTCATTCAAGGTGAAGAGCAGGACAAACGAAAAGCACTTATTTTCTATCTCTCTCAGGCTGTAACAACTCAAAGCTGGAATCAACTCATCTCCCACATTCAAACGATGGCACATTCTACTTCACTGGTAGCAGAGGAACAGCAAGAGGATTTCTTGAAAACAAAAGAAATTCAGGTGATCCGCGAAGCCCTATCAGTTTGCGAGCGCTTATTAGGCATTCAATATACCGATGAGGTTCTGGAGAGCTTAAGTATTCACATCCATTTGTTCCGTAAGCGATTTAGTCGTGGACAGCATGTCACAATTGATATGGAAGAGAAAGAAGTATTGAAAAAAACAAAGCATTTTGAAGCCGCGACCTATATAAGCAATGAACTGTCGAAAACTCTACAAATTGATATACCAGAAGATGAAACCTATTACATTGCTACGCATCTCTTAGGCGCTCGTGTGATGAACCAATATCATTCGGATCAGGAAAATACTCATACTCAAATGCTATTGGAAGCTGTTCGTCGTATGGTTACTGACTTTCAAAAGTTCGCTTGTATTATGTTTGAAGACCAAGATGGGTTAAAACGTGATTTAATGCTGCACCTCAAACCTGCCTTTTATCGAATCAAGTACGGAATTAATATGGACAATCCGCTGATTGATTCCATTAAAACACACTATCATGAAATTTTCTTACTAACTCAGAAGGTTATTGTTCATTTTGAACAGCTGGTCGGGCAACAGGTATGTGAGGATGAGATCGCTTATATTGCTATGCATTTTGGAGCATGGTTGCGAAAGCAAGGAGCGAATCCCGCACCGCGAAAAAGAGCACTGATCGTATGTCCAAACGGCATTGGTACCTCACTTATTCTGCAAAATCAGTTAGAAAACCTATTCTCATCCATTGATATTTATAAGACGGTTTCCTTACGAGAGTATGAATCCCAATCTTATGATGTTGATCTGATTTTTTCTACTACCACTTTGACAAAAAGCGATGCACCCGTCTATGTGGTAAATCCAATTCTTAACGACGCAGAAAAGGCTCGCTTATTAAGACGAGTAGGAGCCTATATCTCTGACAAAGACAAGCAGCCGACAGAATCGTTAGAAGGCATGATGTCTATCATTCGTCGTCATGCAGTGATAGAAAATGAAGAAGCTCTCCATCAAGAGTTAAAGGAATACCTTCTGGAACCTGCTGCTTTAAGTAAAGAGCTTTCCTATAAGCCCACTGTTGCAGACATACTTACGAAGGATCAAATTCAGGTAGCACAAACCGTGGCTAATTGGGAAGAAGCGATTCGACTCGCCTCAGCACCTTTAGTTCGCAATGGAAGTATTCTACCTTCATATGTGGACGCCATGATTCGCTCCGTGTATGATCATGGACCATACATTGTAATCGCACCGAAAATTGCTATTCCGCACTCTAGACCACAGGATGGCGTCCAACGATTGAGCATGAGCTTCCTACAATTAAAGCATCCCGTATCCTTCTCAGAAAGGCCAGAGCATTCTGCACAGTTATTTATTGTACTAGCGGCTGTAGATAATGAGTCACATCTGCGCGCATTGGCTCAGCTAACAGCAGTTCTCTCTTCTCCAGAAGCATTGCAAACCTTATTGCAGACCGATCAAATTGATGATGTTCTTCGATTATTAGAGATTTACTCCCAGCATCAGCTACCCGCTGGATTATAAAATAAAGCAAAAACCAACCAAAGCATTTCGCGATGGTTGGTTTTTGCATTTTCCTCACACCTTGATTTCTGACATCGTAAGCGAAACAGATTGCATGTTGACCCTTTTGACCGATTGGTGCTGAGATTGCTTGACTGGAAACAATCGAATTGATTTAAGGTTTACATAGAGTTGCCGAGAAGAATCCTCCCAAAGCTCTCGATATTGCTCGCCATTTAGCTCTAATTCAAACAACGTTCCATCTACCGTTAACTGACATTCTAGACGGACAAGTGGTCCCAATAAAGAGACATGTAACAAAGTAGCTTCAGCCCAGCTTTCCCCTTTTGAAGTGCGCGATAGCTCCATCTGATGAGGCCTGATGTAACCAACTGCTTCTGTATGATTCCAGTTCAAAACTTCTTCTGATTTCCACGATAGATGTCCCATATGAATAGTTCCTTCGTGTCCACAAACACGAAATTGATTTACTCTTCCTAAAAAGCTATACACGAAGGGATTACTAGGACTCTGATAGACTTCGATAGGCGTTCCCACTTGTTCAATTTTACCCTTGTTTACTATCACCACTTGATCTGCCATCTCCAGGGCTTCCTCTTGATCATGGGTCACGAACACGGTAGTGATTTTAAGCGTATTGTGCAATTGTTTGAGCCAACGACGTAGTTCCTGTCGTACCTGCGCGTCGAGTGCCCCAAACGGTTCATCCAATAATAATACGTTTGGTTCAATGGCAAGTGCACGAGCTAGTGCAACCCGTTGTCGTTGCCCACCAGACAGTTGACTAGGGAAACGTGATTCTAGTCCATTCAATTGAACTAAGCGAAGTAGCTCCATTACTTTTGTTCGAATGCTGTCTTTAGAAGGACGCTTTCCACGGGGAAGCACTTGTAGACCAAAGGCAATATTATCAAATACACTCATGTGACGAAATAGAGCATAATGCTGAAAGACAAATCCAACCCTTCTCTCCTGAACTGTTTTCCTAGTGGCATCTACCCCATCAAAGCGTATGACTCCCCGCTCCATCTGCTCAAGACCCGCAATAAGCCGAAGCAAGGTGGTTTTTCCCGATCCTGAAGGTCCCAATAGTGCAACTAACTCTCCACTTGGAATCTGTAAGTTAATATGATCAAGGGCAGAAAATGCCCCAAAGCTTTTGGATACCTGCTTAATTTCAATGCCCATGTATACCCTCCCCCGTTTCATAACCCCAGACAGTTACGTCTACATTCTTCTGTTTGTATTGCCGCTCAGCTTTCCATTCCATTATGCTCTTAATGATAAGGGTCACGATGGCTAAAAAGGCTAATAGAGTGGCTACGGCAAAGGCCGCTACAAAATTATATTCGTTATATAAAATTTCCACTTGCAGTGGCACCGTGTTAGTCATACCACGAATATGTCCTGATACGACAGAAACCGCACCAAATTCGCCCATGGCACGCGCATTACAAAGGATAATTCCATACAACAACCCCCATTTAAGATTAGGTAATGTGACGCGCCAGAAGGTTTGCCATCCCGTAGCTCCAAGTGACAATGCCGCTTCCTCTTCATCATTTCCCAGCGATTGCATGGCAGGAATCAGTTCACGTGCTACATAGGGAAAGGTAACGAAAATGGTTGCTAAAATAATGCCAGGCACCGCAAAGATGATTTTGATATCGTAGGTTTCTAACCACGGTCCAAGCAATCCTTGCGTACCAAATAACAGTACAAACAAGAACCCCGAGATAACAGGAGAAACAGCTACAGGCAAATCGATTAAGGTGAGTAGAATACTTTTCCCCCGAAACTGATATTTGGCAATGGTCCAAGCCGCCGCAATCCCAAACACCGCATTTAGTGGAACAGAAATTACAGCAACCAGCAGAGTAAGCTGTATTGCTGCTACCGCATCCGGTTCAGCGATTGCCTCCCAAAATGGTTGGAACCCGTGCTTTAGTGCCTCTGTAAACACCGATAATAACGGCACAATCAAAAACAATCCCAAAAACAGTACGGAGAGTACGATCATGATCCAAGCCCCTGGGTGTTTGGCAGTATCAGATTGGTTAGACAATGACATGTGTATCCTCTCCTTTTCTATGTGTCCATTCGATACATTCTCCGACTCCACCACTGTAAAACATTGGTCAACAGCAGAATAACAAACGATAACAACAGCATGACCGAAGCAATCGCTGTTGCTCCTGCATAATCAAACTGCTCTAGCTTTGTCATAATTAAAAGTGGAGTAATTTCAGTTTTCATCGGCATATTTCCTGATATAAATACAACAGAGCCATACTCGCCAACTGCTCTAGCTAAGGCTAACGTGAAGCCTGTTAGCAAGGCAGGTAAGAGCTGAGGGAAAATAACTCGCCAAAACGTAATCCACCGAGCGGCACCGAGACTCGCAGCTGCCTCTTCCATTTGCCGATCCACATCCTGCAATACAGGTTGAACAGTGCGAATCACGAACGGTATCCCAATGAAAATGAAGGCAACCGTAACTCCGAGTGATGTAAATGCCACCTTAATGCCCAGAGGCTCTATATATTGCCCAATCCAGCCGTTAGGTGCATAGACCGACGTAAGAGAAATACCAGCTACCGCAGTGGGTAAGGCAAAAGGCAGATCAACTAGTCCATCAAGAATTTTTTTGCCAGGAAAGCGATAACGTACCAGTACCCAAGCGATCAGTAACCCAAACACCGTATTTACTAAGGCTGCTACCAGAGAAGCTAAAAAACTAAGCTTATAGGATGCAATCACGCGATCAGCAAGTACAATAGCTAGAAATTGATCCCAGCTAAGAGAGCTAGTCGATAACACAAGCACAGATAACGGAAATAGAACAAGGAGGCTTACATAGACAACCGTATACCCTAGCGATAAACCGAATCCTGGTATGATACTCGACTGTTTCCAGCTGTTTTTCATGTTTTACACCACCTTGTGAGTCAGTTGATTCTAATACACGTTATGGTTGATAAATTTGATCAAAAATTCCTCCATCAGCAAAATGGACTCGATGAGCTTCCTGCCAATTTCCAGCTATTTCTTCAATAGTGAAGAGCTTGATGGTAGGAAATTGATTTTCATATGCTTTGGCTACAGACTCTAGTCGTGGCCGGTAAAAATTCGCAGCTGCAATTTTCTGCCCTTCCTCCGAATACAAGTATTTCAGATAAGCCTCTGCTACTTCTTTTGTACCTTTTTTGTCAGTGACTTTATCCACGACGGTCACAGGTGGCTCTGCTAAAATACTAACGGAGGGTACGACGATTTCCACTTTGTCCTTCCCGATTTCATTGATTGCCAAAAACGCTTCATTTTCCCAAGCAAGAAGTACATCGCCAATTCCCCGCTCGACAAAAGTTGTTGTGGAACCGCGCGCTCCAGAATCCAGAACGGGCACATGCTTAAATAGCTGTTGCACAAATTCTTTAGCCTTTTCGTCGCTGTTGGGGTTGAGTTGTTTGGCATAGCCCCAAGCAGCTAAGTAGTTCCATCTAGCCCCTCCTGACGTTTTAGGATTAGGCGTTATTACTTGAACGTCTTGTTTTAGTAAGTCGTTCCAATCCTTAATCTGCTTTGGATTACCCTTACGAACGAGAAACACAATGGTAGAGGTATAAGGGGAGCTTTTTTGTTCCAAGCGGGATTGCCATTCTTTTTGAATAAGTCCTTTATCTGCAATAGCATCAATGTCATATGCAAGCGCTAACGTGACAACGTCAGCTCCCAGCCCATCAATAACTGAGCGTGATTGCTTACCAGAGCCACCATGTGATTGCTTGATGGTAACAGTTTGACCTGTTTTGTTTTGCCAGTAATCAATAAAGCCTTTGTTATAAGCCTGGTATAACTCACGTGTCGGATCATAGGAAACATTTAGTAGCTCAATTGGTTTAGACGACTGTTTATCATTGCTAGAAACAGCTGTGGTGCTACCTGCTCCGTTAGCTCCTTTATCAGTCTCTGAACCTGTCGGGAATGCTCCCCCTCCGCATCCTGCTACTACAAGCGCCAAACTACCGGAAAGAAAACAGGTTAACCATCGAAGTCGCTTTTTTCTGTTTAGAAATGATGCATTGGTTATGATCGTAGAGCTTATTTTCATTGAGTTACCTCCCTAATCTTCTCTAGTTCATCCGATCAAGCATGTTGCACATGTATACAAAAAAAGACTCCTCTCGCTCATCCTTCACTGGCGAACGTAAGGAGCCTTCGGTTGTCCGATCGGCACTCTATCCTTTTTGTCTTTTTGAAAATTCTTTCTTTTCTAACGAATAACGATGACGCTCCACACGCTCAATTTGTGTGATGTTCGAATCATGGATCGTAATATGCACGGAGCCATACTCAATACCTTTCAAAGCATCTAAAATTTTCTGCATCCATAGGTCTTGTCGACTTGCCTGTTGTTGTTCAGACATACCGTTTGCCTCCTTTATGCCTGTTCCACCTTTTTGATAGACATCAAAAATTAGGAAACTTTGTATTTGAGTTTAATCACATAATTCCTATATGTCAAGTTGGAATTAAACAAAAAAAGCATATTTCCTGCGACATGCACAAGAATATGCTTAGGTGTGAAAATAAGGATTCTACTAAAGTGAATTAGCTCTATGACTACCGCATCATTTGCAAAAGAATGCCTTGCTGCAGTTCAATAAAAAATTGTTCCCGCTCCATCAGTAGCTTTTCAGATTCGTCCCTTTCTATCTCTGTAAACATGATCTCTTCCCCTGGCTTCATCTGGGCCAAAATCGGTAAATCTACTGTAGCAACCTGACCAATTCGTGGGTAACCTCCCGTCGTCTGTCGATCAGCGAGTAAAATAATAGGGTACCCCTCTGCCGGTACCTGAATCGTCCCAAAGGCTACAGCCTCTGATAATAATTCAATCGGTTCTACCAAATCAAGCATCGCCCCCTGAAGACGATAGCCCATGCGGTCTGATTGGGGCGTAATTTTATAGGGGGATTGAAATAAATTCTGTTGGCTTTCTGATGTAAACAAGGAAAAATGGGTTCCTCGACTAATGCGCACTTGTGGATTTCTTCGGTACGTCGCTAGGCAATCAGCGCTAACACTCCAATCTACACTTGTCCAGCTCCTCAATGATGTCTGCTTGGCCAACCTGTTGTACCATTTCTCCAGAAAAGCGCGCGTCACATTAGCTGGCTCGCCCACTGATATATAGTCGCCTGCCTGTAAGCTTCTGCCCTGATAGCCCCCCATTCCTGCACGCGCATATGTACTGCGGCTACCTAGCACCTGCTCGACCTCAATCCCACCTGCAATAGCTAGGTAAGCGCGACAGCCCGTCCGACAACCTCCACCTTTCACAACCGTACCTGATCTGACAAAAATAGGACGCCACATAGGTAAACGCTCACCATTGATTGTAAAAGACAACTCTGCTCCTGTAATTGCAATGAGGCTATCGTGCTCAAAAGCTAACTCTGCTCCTGTAAGCGTCATCTCTAACGTGGCAAGCTGCTCTGCATTGCCCACCAGCATGTTGGCAATTCGCAAGGCCATAGGGTCCATCGCTTCGCTGGTAACAACCCCATATTTTCGAAAGCCAAACCGCCCTTGATCCTGGATCAATGTGAGCAACCCCGGTTTGATAACACGTATACTCATGACTCTTCCCCTCCCCATTCCAGATATTCCTGTTGGGTAATCGGACGGAAGCGGACAGTATCACCTGCTTGTAAGTAGCTAGGTGGATTCTGTTTGGGGCGAAACAACGCAAGAGGTGTCCGACCAATCAACTGCCAACCGCCTGGGGTTTCTATCGGATAGACGCCCGTCTGCTCTCCACCGATACCTACTGAGCCAGCGGGAATCTGTAAGCGTGGGGAAGCTCTTCTTGGAGTAGCAATCTCAGTGGACATTCCTCCAAGATACGGGAACCCAGGTGCAAAACCAATCATATAAACCTTATACATAGCCTGGGAATGAATACGAATAACTTCTTCTGGAGCAAGCTGATGATACTTGGCTACCTCCTCCAAATCTGGTCCATACTCTCCTCCGTAGCAAACGGGAATTTCAATTACTCGGGAGTGACTCTCTAATTGGCTAATATGCCCTGCTAACATCCCACGCACTTTATTCACTACGATCTCATATGCGGTGCTGTCTGACTGTTGGTTCACTACCTGTTTAACCGTGATAGGATCATAATAAATCGCCACACTTGTAAAAGCCGGCACAAATTCAATCATGCCTGGAAACGGATGCTGTTCGATATGAGTAGCAAAAGCCTGTACAAGCTGGTAAATATCCGCGTTACCATTGTCCGCCAATTTGAATTGCACCAACACTGCTGCATCTCCAAGCGGTAGAATTTGAACAGGCCATTTTTGTTCGATCGTTTGTCCTTCTATCTGTTTATCTGGCTTTTGCTTCACCTGATCACCTCTACCATCTATCTCTAACTGATCTGTCCTTCTATCGCCTTAATATCTTGTTCGACTCCTACACTGGTCCGAACGACGACCTCCAAAGCCTTTATAACGCACATCAAGCTCATACTAGGCTGCCCAGGGAACCGAACGGCCTGTTCAGGTAAATAGGGAATATGAATAAAACCACCCTTTGTTCTTGTATAACGCGTAGAAATCAGATGAGCCAATCCATAAAAGAGATGATTACAAACGAATGTACCGGCTGTCTGAGAAACGGATGCAGGAATCCCGACCAGACGAACTTCTTTGACAATAGCCTTAATTGGCAACGTAGACCAATAAGCTACCGGCCCCTCTTCTATAATAGGCTGATCGATTGGCTGATTTCCTTCATTATCCGGAATGCGTGCATCATCTGTATTAATCGCTACCCGTTCTACTGTGATATCTGCACGCCCTCCCGCCTGTCCGACACAAATAACCACGTCAGGTTGTACCTCTTCCATGATGGTTTCCAAGACTTCCAGAGAGCGATGAAATACAGTAGGAATTTGTTTAATGATTACTTCGACATCGGGGATATCAAATTGTATGCATTGTTGTACTGCTTCCCATGCGGGATTAATCTGTTCCCCACCAAAAGGATCAAAACCAGTTAACAAAACTTTTTTCATCATGATATTCCCCCTAGAACAGCAAATAGTACATCAAAAAGATATTAATTCCTAACAATAGCAAAGCAGTAGGAGCCTGTGCTTTTATAACGGCATTCTTATCAGGTAAATCTAATAGAGCCGCTGGAACAATATTAAAGTTGGCTGCCATCGGAGTAAGCAAAGTGCCACAATAACCAGAAAACATACCAATTGCTCCTAACACGGCCGGGTTTCCTCCGTGCATTTGCACTAACAAGGGTAGACCAATACCAGCAGTCATGACGGGAAAGGCTGCAAATGCATTCCCCATTACCATCGTGAACAAGGCCATTCCCAGTACGTATGCAACTACCACTAAGAAACGATTATCCACCGGAATCGCAGAGCTTACCAGGTCAGCAATCACTGTGCCCACTCCTGCTGCTCCAAATAGCGCTCCCAATGTGGCTAGCATTTGAGGCAAGACAGCAGCCCAGCCGATCGCATCCAGCAGACGACGAGACTCTTTTACTGGTTGAATACCTTTGGTTTTGGTAATGCTCATCGCTACCACTAACGATACTAAGCAAGCTACTCCCAAGCTCACCAGTGTAACGTTCTGTTGATCAAGTAAAAATATTTCGCCTATTTTGGCATTTTTCAACAAAACACTACCAATTACGGTCACAACTGGAATTAATAGTGCTGGGATAAACAATCGATTCCCAAAGCGTTTGGCGCTAGCCTCTCTTTGTTCATCCGTTGTTTGCTGGTACGTCCCCAGTCGGACCCCGCCCAAGCCAGCAATAAGCGCCATTAGCAACACAACAATTCCCATTACAAATGAAGAAACCAGTTTGCCTCCTAAAAAGGAAAAGGCAAATAACGCCCAGAAAAGGGAGGTGGTAAAACGGCGAGAATTACTTTTATCTCTTAACGCTAAAATCGCAATAATGACAAGAAACACGCCGGCAAGATAATAGATAAAATCTAATTGGATGAACATAGCGGTCACCTTCCCTTCCATGTATTCCTACGCACTTTTGCGCAGTTGTTTGCTTTCTTCCATGTATCTTCTGATTTTTCCATCAAATAAATATAATCTTGTGCCATGAATCAGGAAGGCCGCAATGGCAGTTGGAATCCCCCATACTGCTATATGAAGAGGTTCAAGCGAGATACCGTTTTGTTGGAAGAATCCATGCATCAATAGGACTGCACCAAAAGCGATAAAAATATCTTCTCCAAAAAATAAACCAATATTATCTGTAGCTGCTGACTGAGCCTTAATCTTGTCACTTAGCTCTTTAGGTAGTTGACCGTGCTTGTTCTCAGCAGCCCCTTCTGCCATCGGTGCTACCAACGGACGAACCATCTGAGCATGTCCACCTAAGCTGGTTAGTCCTAGCATGGCAGTCACTTCTCGTACAAATAGATACAAAATCAATAATCGACCTGTAGTCGCTGCTTTTACTTTTCGAATTAATCGCTGTGACTGTTCCTTTAGCCCGTACCGTTCCAATAGCCCAATAATCGGTAACGTTAAAATAAACAACGATAAATAGCGGTTCTTTTCAAAAGCTTCTCCGAACGTAATTACTATTTGTTCAAACGATAAATTCCCCGCCAAACCCGTAGCAATCCCTGCCACTGTAACAACGAGTAATGGATTAAAGCGCAAAGCAAACCCGACAATAACAATTAAAATTCCGATCAGTGATAACATGGACAACCTCCCTTTATCTATTGGAATCTACCTGTTTATCTCTATCTAGTGAAAACTGTGTTTACTCATTACAGAGCACTATGCTTGATGTCCCACCGTTTCAACTCTGATCTGTTTGTTCTCTAATTGTGATCGAATCTGTCTGGCAAAGGATAGAGCATGAGCACCATCACCGTGAATGCAGACTGTATCTGCTTGAATCCTCACATCTGTTCCTTGCTGTGAGATGACTTTCCCCTCCTTAACCATTCGAATTACTTGGCTAACCGCTTCGTCCGTATCGGTTAAAACAGCATTAGGCTGTCGGCGTGGGGTAAGTGATCCATCGCTTTGATAGGTACGATCAGCAAATACCTCATGGGCACTGCGTAATCCAAGCTTCTCCGCTGCCTTGAGCAATTGACTTCCTGATAACCCGTACAAGATTAAATCTGAATCCATGCTATATACTGCTTCGGCAATCGCTTCGGCCAAGCTCTCACTTTGTGCGGCCATGTTGTACAAAGCTCCATGCGGCTTCACATGATGCAGAATACCCCCCTGTGCTTGTACAAAGGCATGTAGGGCTCCAATCTGATATATCACCATATCATGTGCCTCACGTGGTGAGATGTCCATCGTACGGCGGCCAAAGCCGATTAAATCAGGCAACCCTGGATGTGCTCCAATCGCTACCCCTTTTTCCAGAGCCATGTGAACCGTCTGACGCATGGTAGATGGATCTCCCGCATGATAGCCACAAGCGATATTTGCTGAGCTGATAAAAGCGAGAATTTCTTCATCATTCCCCATCTGGTAAGCACCAAAGCTCTCTCCCAAATCACAATTCAAATCTACGCGATACATCGCTTCCCCTCCCTTTGACCTGTGCTTTGTGGTACTCGGAAATACAGTACTACTCGTCCCGATATTCGGAATAATCGTTCCACTTTTTATATTTTTACTCATTATAGATTTAGTTTAATAGATTGACAAGAAGCAGTTTGCTGTCTCCACTGTTTCTTTAATCAGCAAAGGCAGTTTATCAGGCTGAAAGCGTACCTCTGGACCTGCAACACTAAGACCTGCCACTAGTTTACCCCGATGATCAAAAATAGGAGCCGCTACCGAGACAGTCTCATTCTCTAATTCCGAGTAACTAATCGTATAATAAGTTTGACGGGACTCTTCCAGCTTCTCAGTGAGCTCCTTACAAGTTGTAATAGTCCCTTTGGCAATACGTTCAAATTGAACGTTTTCTAGATATTCTTCAATCTCTGCATCTGGTAGAAACGCTAAAATAATCCGCGAACAGGCTCCTGCATATAAAGGAGAGCGCCTCCCTACTTTCGTATACAATCGCACTGGATGCTTGGTATCTAGCTTCTCGACATAAATGGCATCGGGTCCATCCTTCATAATAAGATGAACGGCTTCTCCCATCTCATCTCGTAGCTGATTCATCCAGGGAAGAGCCATTTGACGAATATCTAACCGATCGGACACCAACTGACCATATTGTAGAAAAGTTAGCCCAAGCGCATACCGTCCCTCCTCATCCTTTCGAAGAAATCCCATCTCTTCAAGTGACCCGACCATACGATGCACAGAGGTCTTGGGCTTATCAGTTACTTCTACTAATTGGGCTAACGTTAAATGTGGATGAGTAAGAAATAGAGAAAGTAAATCTAATGCTTTCACCACTGTCTTATTTTTGTGCTGCACCCTCCACTCATCCTTCCTATGGTTATAACTGCTCATGAAAATTTATATTATTATGACATATCTTATTACAGGTGTAAGTACTGTGCCAAGCAATTCGTAATCAGAAGGCAAAATAAAGTACCCTATTAGTTACAAAAAATTAGTAATAAGTTACAAATCTATACTACTTTTATGTACAAAAGGAAAAAAGCCAGCATTGCCAGGCTTTTACTCCTGTTGTGCAAATGCTAGCTTTTATCCGCTACTCATCTTAACCCTACATATTTATCATATGCTTGAAACACTGCTCGACTGATATTTGACGCAGAGCGCCCCCCATAACCACCCTCTGGTACAACCACTGCTACTGCTAGCTTAGGTTTGTCCGCAGGTGCATAGGCGATAATCACACCATTATTGACCCTGGCATGTTTTTGCCATTTCGTAATGGGTTCTCCTTTTGAATTGGTAGAAGTAACTGGGACGTAAATATCCTGTTCAGACGTACCAGTCTTTGCTGCTACCTGATAGGGAAGACCACGAAAAGCATTGACAGAGGTTCCGCCTGGTTGTGTTACCTGTACCATTCCATTACGTAAAATATCCCAATATGCTTGGGGTTGCTCTATTTTATTTAGAACCTTAGGCTTGGACTGAAGCACAATGCTTCCTTTTTCATCTACGATTTTATCTACAAGCTGAGGCTGTATCCGAACGCCATTATTGGCCAAGGTCGCGGCGTATTGAGCTAGTTGAACCGTCGTGGCTCGAACCTGTTGTCCAAAGGAGGCCTGTACCATTGCAGCCAGTGGCCCATAGTTCTTATTCATAACTAGATAATCCTCTTTGCCTTTATTCTCACTCGGTAGGTCCACTTCCGTCAACACACCTAAACCGAATTGATGATAGTACTCCTGTAATAGAGAAACGGCTCTGTTACCCTCCCTTTTGGCAACCCCTTCGCCAATACGGGCCATATACGTATTCGAGGATTTGGCTATCGCCTTTACTGGATTGAGCACACCATAATTATGACCGCTATCGTTCTTTACTCGATCGTTCCCACGACCATAGTAGTACGTAACGGGATCGGTCCATTGATCGCTCGGAGTTATAACTCCCTCATGTAAACCTAACAATACTGTAATTGGTTTCATGACGGAGCCTGAGGGGACAATTGATTTGGGGTGTTTATTATTTTCTTGTTCCGCTGAAGGGCCTGTTAATGGACGAACATCATAAGGCGCTTCACGAATTGTTCCATTGGTAACAGAGTACTTCATCTGCTCATAAGTAGCCTGATCAGGTCCATGCACCCAAACATTTGTATCATATTCTGGGTAGCTGACCATCGTAACTACCTTACCGGTATCCACTTCCATCGCTACTACATAGGCTGTTTTAGCTCCAGCAGCTAATGAAATACTTCCTCTTAATTCTGGTAGGAAATCTTTAATGAAATCTCTAGTTTCTGACTGTACACGTTCATCAATATTTAGATAGATATTTTGACCACGTATGGGCGATTCCTTCTTTAGCTCACGTTGTACGGACTGATCGGCTGCCACCTCATATAGGCGATAGCCATTTTTTCCACGTAGCTCCTTTTCATAGCTACGCTCGATACCGTCTAATCCAACCAGTTGATCAGGCAGATAATGCACTTGCTCCGTTTTATAAAACGGACTGTTCAAATTTTGAGCTACATGGTAGGGACGAACGTAGCCAATTGTCTGTACGGCTATTTGTTTGGTATCGTATTCTCTTATCGATTTCGTAACAACGTCTATCCCTGGTAAATCTTCTCGATGCTCTTCTAAATAAGCAATCTCTTCGGGGGTCAGGTCATACTTGATTTCTTTTTCCATATACTTCGGTGCATTGCGAGCGATGTTTTTCCGCTGCTCATTCTCCCAAGTAAAGCCTACATCTAGCTTTTTCACGATCGCACTTTGTGTCATTCCACGCAGGACTTTTTCTAGTTTCTTGGCTAGTTCAACAATCTCCTGTTGCTTGATACCCTCTGGTTCATGAAAAACAGCTGTGAATGAAGCTCTGCTATGTACCAACAGCTTGCCATTACGATCATAAATGTTGCCACGAACTGCTGGAATCGGATCTTTTTTGAGGGAGCGAGAGCTCAGTACCTTTTCAAACTCGCTCCCTTCAACAATCTGTATTTGAGCCAATCGAAGAATAATCGCTGAAAATAAAAAGAAAGTGATCAGAAAAATCCATTGCATACGCTTTAATCGCTGTTCCTGCTGCAGTTCTTGTTCTGCTTTATCCACAAAAGGCTCACCTTATCTTTCTCCTGTCTTTTCACTGGGAGTCTCTACTAACTACTTGCGCAAAAATTCGTTTTATCTTGGGATCAAGATAATGGCTTCCACCTCGACCTTTTACATTTTCTATCATCATCGTTAGCAATAGCCTTGGTTTATCCACATTAAATACGGTCATCCAGCCATACTCCAGCCCATTCTCACCTTTTCTTGCTTTTAATTCGGCTGTTCCCGTTTTTCCTGCCACGCGAATACCCGATGGTTTAGCAAACCGCCCTGTTCCTTGTGAATTTTCCATTACTTGAATTAGATCAGCTTTAATCAATGCTGCTGTTTCTTTCGACATCACATTTTCTTTCCAAAAGGATTGTGGCTTCACTTCCTGCTGAGTCAATGTGGGATAAACCATATTACCCTCATTTAAAAATGCGCTATAGGTCAACGTGAGATGAAGCGGTGTCATCGTTACTTCCCCTTGTCCGTACCCAGAATCAGCTAGCTGAATCTCATTCTTGATATCCTTGTTAGCTATTTTGGACTTTTTCAATGGATAGGTAAGCGGTAAATTTTCACCTATACCAAACTTTTTCGTCCCACCTAAAAAAGATTGCTCTCCCATCTGTAAAGCCGCTTGCGCAAAATAAATATTATCTGAATACACAAGAGCTTTTTCTAAAGTAACTGGGCTATGCGGGTCTTTCACTCGCGTTACCTCGTACTTACCCCATGAGGTATCCTTTTGCCAATGTAATCCCTTGACAGTCATGCCTTGCTCAGCCTTAATACTTCCTTGTTCAAGTCCGATTGCCGCCGTAATAGGCTTAAAGGTCGAGCCTGGTGCAAATCCAATGGCAAACCGATTGAGTAGAGGTTTAGCTGGATTGTTATTTAACTGGGTCCACTCTTTGTTAGATAGTCCTCGGATAAACGCATTGGGATCATACGCAGGTGTACTTAACATAGCTAATACTTCTCCAGTGAGGGGGTGAATTGCCGCTGCTGTTCCTGCATCGTTCTTCATTTCCTCATAGATAGCAAACTGTAGATCAGCATCAATGGTTAAAGTGAGCTTCTGCCCATCTTGTGCTAGTCTTTTTGCTAACACTTCCTTTTCTTGTCCTTGCTCATCAGCTATAATAATTCGCGCACCTGGCGTACCGTGTAAATGTTCCTCATAGACTTGTTCCACGCCCGCCTTCCCAACCAAATCAGTAGAACGATAACCTTTTGGTTTGTATAGCTTCCATTGCTCTTCATTCATACTTCCGATATAACCGATTAAATGAGCAGCAGCTTGACGATAAGGGTAATAACGCACCTCTCTCTTACGTATCATCAATCCCTCGATCTTTTCTAATTGATCTAAGCGATCGTCTTCCTTAGCTTGGGTTGCTAATGGAACAAATAACTCTGGCTTCACCCATTTCGCATTTCGTTTCGTGTCAATTTGTTCTAAGGTCATATCCAGTAGAGTGGCCGCTTTTTGTTTCTGGTCGTCTGAATTCTTATCCCATTTTACGGGTATTACCCCTACTTCATAAGCGACCCCTGTTGTAGCTAATAAAATTCCATTGCGATCTACAATTTCCCCTCGCTGTGGCAGGATTGTTTGGACCCTTACCTTATCTTTCTCCTTCATGCTAGGAAAAATGAGGGATTCATTCCATTTGATATACCAATCTTTTTTTCCACTTTGATTTTCGCGTACCATCGTTACTTTATGTGTAAAAGTAAGAGAACCAGCTATCGTATCCATGCTAACCTGATAGGGCAGGTGAATTTCCTCGTTTTCAGTGATGGCTTCACGTCCCAGTGAAGTATCTTTCATTTGCAAATGATTGGCTTCCATCCCGTTATAAATGGTTTCATAGCGGCCTATGAATTCCGCCTTCGTCATTTTTTTCTTTGTATCCACAGATAGTTGTTCATACATTTGGGCAAAATCCTGTTTACCCCAGCTATCCAAATACTCCTCAAACCGTTTTTCTGCCCGATCCTTTACAACACGCGGATCATCTTCCATTAGATGGGCGTAAATAAAAATTCCTCCTGTTGCAAGAAGAACCGCTGCTATAGATAAAAAGAGTATTCTTTTCATGATAAATCCACTCCCTTCTTCTAAAGATAGGTCATACGTCTCCCAATAAACATATTGTTCCATCATCAAATCGCTGATAAATCGCTCATATATACATGAGATAGCCCATCGTCGTATCAAAATTGTACATAGCAAAAAAGCCAGAAGAAAAACAACCGAACTCCCTCTCTTATCAGAACGGAAATCCCTTGTTTTGCCTTCTGGCTTTTCTGCTTTTTTATAAGTCCAACATATATCCGTACCGCGGTATGGTGATAATTTTATCACCGTACTCACCCAACCTCTTACGTAAACGGTAAACCAATGCATTAATTTCGGCTCGACCTACATCTGGCAATCCATCTACTGTGGATGTTCGTTCTGGCCACACATGCACTTTCATCTCATCATAGCTAACAGCTTGATTTACACGCTCGTACATGAGCATCAACAAATCAATATCTTTTCCCGATAAATAAAGACAATCCCCATCCAGCAGGATTTCTCTTCTCTCCACATTGATGGTTAAGCCCTTCACATCCATACTTACATGAACTGCCACTGGCTCAACCTGTTTCGCCATCTGATCCTTACTAGCACCAAGCGGTCGAATAAACTCCCTTGTTACATCCAAGTCATTTTCCAATGTAAAGAAAATAAATTCTGCCTCTCCTTTTGCCAATGTAATACGATCTCCGTATTGTAAAACATGCGGGGCATTCTGGAGCGGTTGTCCATTTACCTCAGTTCCATGTTTACTGTCTAGATCATAAAGAACGTATTGATTTCTCTCTTGGCGGATGACAGCGTGCTGTCTTGATATAAATAAACTGGTAAAAGATAAATCAGGTTGATACGTCGCCCCACGTCTACCAATTGTACATTCGGTCTCTGTAATGAATTTTTTGACCGTTGTCTGGTTGGAATCTCCTTTTTTAATGAAGAGATATGCTTCTACTCCCAACATGATATCACTCCAAATAACAGTTAATCCTTCACTCTATTATAAACGATTCTGATACGTCAACAAGAGCTGCTTAGTTTGCAGCCCTTGTTCTTTCCCTTTATCATCCTATTTGTTTTGGGATGGCGTTGGGAGCATGTTATATTTCTTGAGGATTTGTAATGTAATATTTTTAGCTTTTATTCCAGAAGAGCTTCCTTCTCCATTTACATTGGTAACAAAGATATAAGGATGTCCCTCTACCGTAACAAATCCTACAAACCAGCCAACTGGCGGTGTATTGCGTGTACCTGTTTTACCATAAAGCGTGTATAAATCCTCATCCTGCTGAATCATCATACGTTTAACAGTCTTCATTACTTGCTTATCAAACGGTAATTGTTCTTTATATAGCTTTTCTAAGAAATCAGCTTGTTCAAGCGGTGTGATCTTTAATGAGCTGTTTAGCCAAAACTTATCAATCCCACCAGTAATATCCTGATTTCCATAGGAAGCTTTATGTAACCATTCCTTCATTCGATCTGCACCGATATCACGGGCCAACTGCTGATAGTACCAAACGGTTGAATAGCGCATCGCCGAACCAAGCGTATGATCCTTGTTCCAGACATCAAGGTCGCGCTTCACACCATCCCAGCGCTTCACGGTATATTCATCGTCCACTGCTTTTACTTGAAGACCAATTAAAGCATTCATGACTTTAAAAGTAGATTCAGGTGCTTGCGGTTGTTTCGCTCTTTCTTCATTAAAAATAAAGGTCGAATTTTTTTCCAGATCACGTAGGATAAACGTACCTTCGTCGTTCGGAAAAAATTCTTTCACTTCCATTTTTGATAAATTAACGATCTCTGTTTTTTCAGGTATATTTGCAGGTCTTTGTAGCTCAGACTCCTTTGCCATTACTGAGCATCCAGCCATTGCCACACTTAGTAGTAACACCGCACCATATTTAAGTAGTCTCATTATCGACACCCCACTTTATTTTTACAATTGTTTTCTATTTATAACGATTTGTAATGTCCTCTATCGCTTCCTGCCTATACCAATATATGCTAGCAGGAACACTAAAAACATGCTTGGATCGTTATAAACCTATGAGAATATGATGATAAAACCATGATACGACGCTCAACTTGACTGACACCTAACGGAATGATACTCTAAACGCGACTCTTGACCGGAATAAATAAAAGAAGTGGAGGTGTATGTGTGACATGGGACTTCTTCAGGTAACAAACGTTAGCAAAATATATGGGGGGAAAATTCCCTATCGAGCTTTAACCGACGTGAATTTCCACATAGAAGAGGGCGAGTTTATTGCGATAATGGGGCCGTCAGGTAGCGGTAAAACGACCTTATTGAACCTTATCGCTACAATTGATATCCCGACCACTGGACATATTCTATTAAATGGTGAAAACCCACATAAAATCAAAAAATCAAAATTAGCAGTGTTTCGCAGACGTAATCTAGGCTTTGTGTTTCAGGATTTTAACCTATTAGATACGTTAACAATGGGTGAAAATATCTTATTGCCACTCGCGCTTGATTTTTACAAGATTCCTGACATGAAACAGAAATTGGATGAGATCGCTACGCAGCTAGAGATTAGCCACATTTTACAAAAACGGCCCTATGAGGTATCGGGGGGGCAAAATCAACGTGCTGCCATTGCTAGAGCCATCATCCATTCTCCCTCACTTTTACTAGCAGACGAGCCTACAGGTAATCTGGATTCCAAATCAACACGTATTGTCATGGAGACCTTGCAAAACATTAACGTTACAAAAAAAACCACGATGATGATGGTGACACACGATCCTGTAGCGGCAAGCTACTGTGATCGCGTTTTATTCATCAAGGATGGCACCCTATATAATGAGATTCAACGCGGAGAGAGTCGCCAGGTGTTCTTCCAACAAATTTTAGATGTTCTTGCGCTTTTAGGGGGAAGTACCTATGACCTTTCTACAGTTCATCGCAACTAATGTACGGCGTAAATTTAGGTTTTATTTAGCTTATTTTTTAAGTGTCACTTTTGTCATTATGATTTATTTTACCTACGGCATGTTTATTTATCATCCAGGAACAACCACACAAGGTCTACATTACTTGGTGGTTAATGGAATGACTGCAGCCGAAGTAATCATCTTTTGTTTTTCCTTTGCTTTCATCTGGTACTCTACGAATATCTTTCTTAAGATGCGTAAAAAAGAATTTGCCGTTTTAGCTATACTTGGTATTTCGCGTTGGCAAATTAATTTTATGATATTTATGGAAAACCTGTTGTTAGTCACTTTATCTATGGTAGCTGGTATTGGATTTGGCCTGCTATTCTCCAAATCCTTCTTCATATTCGCTTCAGCCATTCTTGATATGGAGGAAATACCATTTTATATACCTACCGAGGCACTTTTGCTTACAGTTGCTTCATTTTATACTGCATTTTTGCTGATCTCTTTGTTTACTTTGTTTACAACGAAGCATCGGAGTATCAAGGTTTTACTTGATGAGTCACGTAAACCTAAAAAGGAGCCTAAAGGATCTGTTATTTTAGCTCTTTTCTCTATCCTTTGCATTGGATCAGCCTACTATATTACGTTTACACTCAAAAACGATATCTTTGAAGTCATAAGGTGGATGTTTATTGTCATCCTATTAACCTGTGTTGGTACTTACTTTTTCTACTCACAATTTGGGGCATTCTTAATTAATTGGGTTAAGAAAAAACCCATTCTCTACTGGCGTGGAACCCGGATCATCTGGCTATCCGATCTAGCTTATCGCATTAAGGATAATGCCCAGATGTTTTTTATGGTAACCATTGTCTCCACCGTCGCCTTTACTTCGGCAGGAGCCTTGATCAGTGTCCTAGGTATACTTGGTATGGTAAAGGATACACTTCCACTGACAATCGAGTATACGTACCATAACGATGAGAAGCTTGAGAGTAAAAAATCGACACAAATCATTGAAGATCACCTAACTAATTATCATGTAAACTATCAGCGAGTCGAGGTAGAGGATTTATATTTTTCCAAGCCTGCACGTGCAGATGTAATAAAGGTATCGGCTTATAATCAATTAGCAGCACTTCTAGAGCGTGAAACGTATCAAATTAAGAAAGGGGAGGCCCTTTGGATTAGAGCAAACTATTTACCTCAGGATGGTAGCCCTGAACTTCTTACAAAAGACGGCAAGCCTTTTCGCTTGGTAAACAAGATAGACAAGCCAATCCTTTCTTACCAATGGAACACATTAGCTGTATCCGATGAAGACTTTGCCTATTTGAAGGAAAAAGCATCCTCTAGCTATACCGTTGTAGGCTATGTTGTTCATGAGTGGAGAAAGGGAGGACCTATCAATAAAGATGCGGTAGCCTTCTCAAAAGAAATAAACCAAAAGCTGGCTCAAGACCAACACCCTCTAGTCCGTGACGCCTACTATTCTGAAGCTAAGCGGGCAGTTGGCAGTGCGCTATTTATCGGCTTATTTGTAGCCGTCATATTTTATGTTTGTGCGGGAAGCTTTTTATACTTCCGACTCTACATGGATCTTGACCGGGATAAACAATATTATCAAACAATCTCTAAGATTGGCTTATCAATAGAAGAATGGCAAAAAAGCATGACTGTCCAGATCGCTCTACTCTTCTTTGTTCCATTCACATTGGCTATCGTTCACACGTCAGTCGCTTTAGTTGGCCTGCAAAAGGTATATTCAAGTGGTACCTTCGTTTCCATTTTTAAAACATCGATTCTAAGCATTCTGATCTTCTTTGTACTTCAACTCGTTTATTTCCTAATTGTTCGCTCTCACTTTTTACAAAAACTAAAAAGACACCTTGTTTAAAGATACAAGAAAACAGCCATTGCGTTGCTTATACTGCTACGCAATGGCTGTTTTGATTCTTCATAAGAATTAAGTTGTCGCTCTTTCTTTCCGTTTAAAACCGTACGTTAATTTTCTCCAAATAAACTCTAACGGACCCTGCTTGAATTTCAAGAAATACAGATTACTTATGATCAATTGAATGACAAGGATGATCATCGCCATGTAGAAGGATTGAACTAATGTATAACCATTCGACCAACCAAGCAGAGAAATGATAATAGACCCAATTATATTTTGTGTAAAATAAGAGGTTAAGCCTAGACGACCGTAATTAGCAAATGGTTTTAAGATAGTAGCCACTCGCTCATTACGTAACAGAAGGAACAGACTACTCATGTATAACAAGGCCATTGGATAAGTATCCATGCGGGAGAAAAATGGTTTGAGTATTTCTTTTAGAGGGTTATCTGTAAAATGGCACCACAGAATACCGGCAAAAGGAATGATACTCAGTATGAATGTAATAAGCTGTGTACGTCTAAACAGATGTACGTGTTTATCTACTTCCGCTACAATATTTTGTTTACCCACATAGAGTCCTAGTAAAAACATCCCCAAAATGGCAAAAGTATCGCTCTTGAAAGTGCTGATAAACTCTGGCACTGGAGTACCAAGATATGTTTGTAGGGCAGCAATCCCACTAGCTAATACTGTTATAGCAAAAAGTCCCATTGACCAACTCAGGATGGTTCGTGCCGACCTACGATAGAAGGGCATCAACAAAAATCCCATAATAGCATAATAGACTAGAATATCTCCAAACCAAGTAAGTATGTGTAAAATACCGAATAAAAAGAGTGCCCCCAGACGACGGACAAAAAGAATAAACGGTTTATCGCCACGCGCTTCTGCACGACTCATGAAAATATAGAAACCAAGTCCAAACAGGAACGAAAAAATACTGAAAAATTTCGTTGTAATGAATAAATCATACAAAAGGCGTAAGGTAGGATCAAAAGCATGCTGACTCACGGTTTGTCCTTCAATATAAGTCATATAGGCCGGTGCATTTACCAGCAAAATACCCATAAGTGCAATTCCACGCAAGATATCCATCGAAACGATACGCTCTTTTTTTGTGACCGATAGTGCGGTCATAGACACCAGTCCTTTTTCATCATAATAGTTTCGTTCGCTAGCGACTCATTGTAATTATTGTAATTAATACTAGATTTTTTAACCATGCAAGAAGATTACACGCCTCTTACATTTTTGTAAGGTTTGAAGTAAAAAAAGCTGCCCAGAATTCCTCTGGACAGCCTTTATCGCTTACGAAGCTTGATTCTTAAATTGTGTATGATACAGATTATAGTAAAAGCCCTTTTGCTCCAGTAATTCTTGATGGCTACCTCGCTCCATAATCTCTCCCTGGTTAATGACCAAGATTTGATCTGCTTCCTGAATGGTACTCAAGCGATGAGCAATCACGAAGCTAGTACGTCCTTGCATCAACACTTTCAATGCTTTCTGTATTTGCATCTCAGTTCTTGTATCAATACTGCTGGTTGCCTCGTCCAAAATCAAGATGGATGGGTCTGCTAAAATAGCTCGCGCAATGGTCAGCAATTGTCGCTGTCCTTGGCTGATATTGCTAGCATCCTCCGTGAGCTTCGTATGATAGCCGTCTGGCAAGCGCTCAATAAAGGAATGGGCATTCGCCATACGGGCTGCATACATGACCTGCTCATCTGTAGCATCAAGCTTACCGTAGCGAATATTTTCCATTACAGTTCCTGCAAATAGATAGGTATCCTGTAGCACCATACCGATAGATGAACGCAGATCCTCTTTTTCAATCTGACGTATATCCTGTCCATCCACGATGACACTTCCCTTTTGCACATCGTAGAATCTCATCAATAGATTTACAATTGTTGTTTTACCTGAGCCAGTAGGTCCCACCAGAGCGATCATCTGTCCAGGTTCGGCTGTCAGATTAATCGCTTGTAAAACAGGTTTATCTGACTTATAACCAAAAGTAACATCCTTAAATTCTACTTTTCCTTCCACTTGTCCAAGGGAACGAGCCACCGTCTGATCAGCGAATTCCGGTTCCTCATCCAATACCTCAAATACACGTTCTGCACCAGCAAAAGCTGATTGTAGCATGTTAAATTGATTTGCCATCTCATTTAGCGGACGAGCAAACTGCTTAGAGTAATTTAAAAAAGCAGTTATGATCCCGATCGTAATAGCCCCTTGTACAGCCATGTACCCTCCGATGCCTGCAACCAACGCAAAGCTTACATTATTAATAGCATTCATCAGTGGGGGAATGATTCCAGAGAAAACCTGAGCTTGAGCCCCCACTTTTTTCAAACGTTGATTTTTTTCGGCAAATTGATCGATAGTCTCTTGTTCCCGATTAAAAGCTTTTACCACCCGTTGCCCTGAAATCATTTCTTCAATATATCCATTTAATTGCCCTAGCTCTGTCTGTTGTTCTAAAAACAGCTTACGTGTACGTTCGGCAATTTTCTTTGTAATAAATAAACCAAGTGGAACCACGATGAGACTCACTAACGTTAAAGAAGGGCTTAACATCAGCATCATTCCAACTGCCCCTATAACAGTAATGAGACTGGAAAAGATTTGTGTTGTCGCTTGTGATAGTGTGTTGTTAATATTCTCCACATCATTGGTTAGACGACTCATTAAATCGCCGCGAGGCCTTTCATCAAAGAAGCGCAAAGGCAGTGTCTGTACCTTATCAAAGATATCCTTCCGCATACTCTTGACCGTCTTCTGCGATACGCTTGCCATTAGATAGGTTTGTAACCAGGAAGCAAGCGCCCCTAATATATATACGATGATTAAACTACCAACAATCTTGGCTAACAGGGGGAATTGAACCTGCCCAGTGGTTATCCCCATGCTATCAATAGCCTTTCCAATCAGTAAGGGCCCCATCAAAGCAAAGCCAGAGCTAGCCAGCACTAGGAAAAAAACCAAGAATAACGGCCAGCGCTGTTCCCGTAAATATCCCCAAAGCCGTTTGAGCGCCTCCATGGAATTTTTCGGTTTAACAACTGGAATGCCAGTCATCCCTTTTTCCATGGGACCACCCATTCCTTTTGAACGTTCCGGTCCTGATACTCCTCGATTCATCTAAATCGCCTCCTCTCTCACTTGGGAACGATAGATATCCTGATAAACATCCGAGCGTTCTAACAGCTCTTGGTGAGTTCCAATAGCTGAAATCTGGCCGTTCTCTAACACAATAATTTTATCTGCTTCGATTACAGAGCTAATGCGTTGTGCAACAATAAAACAAGTCGCATGTCCTAATTGCTCTTTTAGCGCTTTTTGAATGAGAGCTTCGGTGGTCAAATCAACTGCACTCGTGCTATCATCCAAAATAAGAATGTCTGGTTTTGTCAGTAGAGCACGAGCAATAGACAAACGCTGTTTTTGTCCGCCAGATAGATTGACTCCACGTTGACCAACCACTGTATCATAGCCGGCAGGTAATTTATCAATAAATTCATCAGCTTGAGCTGCCTTTGCTGCGGCCATCACTTGATCATCTGAAGCTTCGGGATCACCCCAGCGAATATTATCGCGTATTGTTCCAGAGAACAGTACTGCCTCCTGTAGAACCATTCCAATGTTTTTACGAAGCTCCTGTAATTTCAGCTCACGAATATCAGTTCCATCCAATAAAATGCGTCCCTCTGTCACATCATAGAAACGTGGAAGTAAATTGACCAATGTAGATTTACCTGAACCCGTAGCTCCCAAGATCGCAATTCGTTCTCCTGGTGTCACCGTAAACGATAAATCTTTCAGTACAGGTTCGCCACTAGTACCAGCATACTGAAAGGAAACATGGTCAAATTCAATCATTCCTGTATGCATTTGAACATCTTTATGCCCAACATCCGAAATCGTGGTTTTGGTATCCATTACCTCCATGATCCGATCGGCAGACACCTTTGCCCGTGATACCATCATTAGCATCATCCCAGCCATCATTAAGGCGAACAAAATCTGCGTCATATAATTGGTAAAAGCAATTACTTCTCCAAGCTTCATACTACCTATATTCACTTGAAAACCACCAAACCAAATGATCGCGACGATGCTTAGATTCATTAATAGCATCATAATCGGCATCATCAGAGCCATTGTCCGCGCTGCCTTTACGGATATATCGGCTAATTGGTCATTCTCTGTTTGGAAACGTTCCTTTTCGTAATCAGAACGAACGAAAGCCTTTACTACCCTTACCCCCGCCAAATTTTCACGTGTAACTCCGTTTACTTTATCCAAGCTAGCCTGAACTTTTTTAAACAAAGGAAAGCCTTTCTTAATAATTACCATAAGCGCTAGGATCAAAAGGGGGACTGTCACAACCAGCACAAGCGCCATTTTGGCATTCAATGAAAATGCCATAATCATCCCACCTATAAATAGCAGCGGGAATCGTGTTAGCATGCGTAACATCATCAGTACTACGTTTTGTACCTGTGTAACATCATTAGTAAGTCGTGTAATTAAAGAAGAGGTTTTGAACTGATCCAGTTTGTCAAAAGAAAAGGTCTGTATATGACTAAACAGATCTTGCCTTACATCTGCACCAAAATTTTGGGACACGATGCTGGCAAAGTAAATACAGCCTACACCGCCAACAATCCCTAAAAGAGCAACCCCTACCATAATCAAACCTGTTTGAATGATATAGGTCACATCTCCATTAGCGACACCTTGGTCTACAATATGAGCCATCAGCGTCGGTTGCAGTAAATCCATAACCACTTCAAGAAACATGAGCGCAATAGCTGCTACTGCATATTTCTTGTAAGGTAACATATACCTAAAAAGTTTACCCATTTCGCTTGGCATCTCCCTTCGTATTACTTTGATAGCTACATAAATTTAGAGGAAACAGCCAAATGATAAGCAAGCTTGCCTTGCCTTTCACTTACTCCGATAAATTTCGATGCATATGAGTTAAAAATCGTCGAAGTAAGATTTTCTCTTCCTCTCGAAAACCTTCGAAGCATTTCTTCTCAATCTCTTTAATCACTTCTTCAATCCGCTCTAGTTTCTCTTTTCCCAATTCAGTTAAATAAACTCGGGATGCTCTTAGGTCATCAGGGTCAGGATGACGTTCAATCAATCCAGATTTCTCCATACGATTAAGCATGACGGTAACCGTAGCTGCCTTTACCTTCATCTTATTGACCAGTTCCTTTTGTACTCTTCCATTTTTCTTTTTCAACAGAAACAAAACAGGCAATTGTCCTGGGTAGATTCCTACTTCATGCGACATTTGCCACATTTTATAATTATACGTTCGCACCACACGCGATAGTAGCAGTTCTAGAGAATCTAGATAAGGAGTCTCTTCCATGTTTATCACCTCATTTAGTTAGCTAGCTATATATTATGATAAACAGGATTATACTCTCTTATTACACAAGGTGCAAGAGTCCTTGCTAGAGGTAAATAAAGGGAACTATTATCAAGTAAATAAAAGGAATCGACTACCAATACTAGGCAAAATCGATTCCTCTGTATATGTATCTAGTGATTCTATTTAGGTGCCAGTGATCGGCTTGCCAACCTTCTCTACTGGGTTACTCTCTATCCTTTCATTGCATTTATCTTTTTTCTTTTCATTTTGGTAACCATAAAAAAGACTCCAACCGCTATTACCGGTAAAATAATCAGGAGATATTTGCTATAATCAGCAATCAGGTACCCAACAGAAGCAGCATTGCTACCTAAGAGGTGACCGAGAATAAAAAATATAAGTGTCCAAACAAATCCAGTCGTAAAAGAGAACAAAGCGTAACGTCGAAAAGACATTTTGCTAATCCCAACCAAGTAAGGTACTACATGGCGCACAATCGGTAGAAAGTAACTAATCACCAATGCTTGGCTCCCATACTTTTGCAAAAGATATTCAGCTCGTACAATATAGCTATCCATATGCCTTTTACGTCGAATGCGATCTAATACGGGAACTCCAATCTTATATCCTAATATATATCCAAGTGACAACCCAGAAATTACTCCTAAATAGGTAACAAAAAAGGCCGGAACCGATTGAAGAATACCAAATGAACCAACCATTCCTCCCGTCATGACAATCACTTCATCTGGAATCGGCATACCAACAATGCCTAACCATAATGCAAAAAACAAGGCAAAGTAGCCGTATTGATTAATTAACTCTAGTATCGTGTCCAAATGCACGTAATAACCCCCTGAATGTATGACAGCAAGGAAGGATTCAAGTCTACTTGTAACTCTGCCATGTTTTCTTCATATAACCATATCATATCGAACAGTTCTTACCTTTTTTATAACAGAGTTCTAAAGAATTTCTTAACTTTCTGCCTGTAGTACAAAGATTTACAGCTTTTTACGGTTTTATCTTATTCGTTCGTTACTAGCCTGTTTCCTTGTTTCAACTTTGTGTGTGACAACCTTTTCTTACATTTCATATAGTATGACGGGAGCATTTCTCTTCTATTCCACTCCCAAAAGGAGGAGGTTTTATTACTACTGTCATTTCGCATTTTTATAATGAGGAATATTTGCTTCCATGGTGGTTAATGCACCATACTCAAATATTCGACCACGGTATTCTCATTAATCGTGGTTCAACAGATCGTTCTGTTGAGATGTGTCAACTTTTTGCTCCTCATTGGGAGGTGAGAAATTCAAGGGTACCGGAATTTGATGCAATAGAAGTTGATCGTGAAGTAATGGACATTGAAACAGAGTATACAGACTGGAAAATGGTGTTAAACACTACTGAGTTTCTTTGTTGTCAAAATAAAGATGAATTTTTCTCTTCCCTGAATGCTTTAGGTGAAAACATGTATTCAATCAGAGTGATTATGCTGGTTGATGATCCAAATCATGGCTATACAGACCCTGTTTATACAATCCCCTTAGTTAATCAGCGATACCATGGTTACTTCCCCATAGATAATACACACCCCTGTGTAGGTAGACTTATTCATAAGCATGAACACGGTGCTTATACAGCCGGCAGACATTGGTCCCCACATAAATTCATTGTTTACCTAACTGCCCCTGCCTTCGTTGTAAAGTTTTTTTATAGCCCGTGGAATGATTTAACCCGAAAACGAAAACTACAAATAGGCCCCACACTCTCAGCACACAGTATCCAGAACGGTTTGGGTATCTACCATGTCACTACTCCTGAGAAGCTCGAACAATCCTATATGTATTATGCGAGCGCAACTCAAGATCTTCGTTTGATTCCGGAATACCTTGAGCTGTTTACGCACTTAAAATAATGATCCAAGCTGCTTTATCGAACCATTATTGATCATTTACACGAAAACTACACCATTATAAGGAATATTGCATAATGTAAAAGCATGAAAAGGCTTCTTAAAGGAACATTTCTGCAACTATGGGGGATAAAAATGAAAGCAGTTATTCTTGCTGGTGGGTATGGAACGAGGATTGGAGAAGAAACTCATTTAAAGCCTAAACCAATGATTGAAATAGGGACAAAACCCATTCTTTGGCATATCATGAAAATCTTTAGTTATTACGGAATCAATGAATTTATCATTTGTTTAGGATACAAAGGACATCTCATTAAAGAATATTTTTCAAATTATAACTTGCATATGTCAGACTTTACGCTCGATATGAGTAAAAATGAAGTCATTAATCATTCCAACAACGCAGAGCCTTGGAAAGTAACACTTATCGATACCGGTGAAGGTACGGAAACTGGTGGACGTATTAAGAGGATACAAAAATACGTTGGTAACGAAACGTTTTGTCTTACGTACGGAGACGGTGTAGGGAATATTCATATAAAAAAACTGATTGAATTTCACCAAAAGTATGGCAAATATGCTACGGTTACTGCGGTTCAGCCACCTGGAAGATTCGGCTCTCTTATGCTTTTGGATCAAATGGTTATAGACTTTAAAGAGAAGCCTTTAGGAGACGGTGGCTGGATAAATGGTGGATTTTTTGTTTTAGAGCCTGCCATTTTTTCCTTTATCAGTGACGACCAAACCATTTGGGAAACAAATTCTTTAGTCAAATTAGCAAAACAAAATCAGCTTGCTGCCTATCGTCACGATGGATTTTGGCATCCAATGGATACATTACGAGATAAGCAAAAGTTAATGGATTTATGGGATAGGAAAAATGCCCCTTGGAAGGTTTGGTAGAATGGAGAAATCCTTTTGGTATCAAAAAAAAGTGTTGATAACAGGTCATACTGGATTTAAAGGTACATGGCTTACTTTGTGGTTAACATCGCTTGGGGCAGATGTAATTGGGTACTCTCTTAATCCACCATCTACCCCTCATTTATTTGGAGTAGCGGAGGTATCACAAGAATGTTGTTCTATAAAGGGTGACATCACTGATTACCCGCTACTCCTGCAAACCCTCACTGAGCAGCAGCCGGAGATTATTTTTCATCTGGCGGCCCAGCCATTGGTTCAACAATCGTATACAGACCCCCTTACCACCTACCATACGAATGTATTGGGAACCGTTCATGTCCTCGAAGCAGCACGACAAACGAAAAGTGTTCACGTGATTATTAATGTTACAAGCGATAAATGTTATAAAAATGATGGGTTAGGTAATCATTCCTTTCAGGAAACGGACCCACTTGGGGGGCACGATCCATACAGTGCTAGCAAAGCATGTGCAGAGGTAGTCACTGAGTCCTACCAAAAATCATTTTTTCAGCCTGCACTTTCTTCCGTTCCACGACTAGCATCTGTGAGAGCTGGTAATGTGATTGGCGGTGGGGATTGGGCCGCAGATCGTCTATTTCCAGATATCGCAAGAGCACTGATTCATTCGTCTAAACTCAGCATTAGAAACCCAAACGCCATCCGCCCTTGGCAGCATGTCCTAGACCCCTTACATGGATATTTACTTCTTGCCGAAAAGCTATGGAATAACCCTACCTATACCCAATCCTGGAATTTTGGACCAATCGATCATTCTTATCTGACAGTTAGAGAAATGGTAGATCAAGCAGCAAGCATTTGGAACGAAAATATAGAGATAGCAATACCTTCAACTACTCCTCCCTATGAATCTCCCATTCTAACCCTTGATAGTAGCAAAGCTATCCATTCATTAGGATGGTATCCAAAATTAACTACCACGGAAGCTATTACATGGACTGTTCAATGGTACCAGCAATCTCAAGCAGGTAAAGATATAAAGTCATTCACTCGCCAGCAAATCAACAGGTTTATAAATTTATAAGGAGTTAGGAGTCTTCAGAAAATGTCCGATAAACAATGTCGTTTTTGCAATTCATTGCTAACTCATACATTCTTGGATTTAGGAGTTTCACCTCTCGCTAACTCATTCATACCACCAGACTGTGTAGATGATATGGAACCGTTTTATCCGTTGCATGCCTATGTTTGTGATAAATGTTTTCTCGTACAAGTAGGTCAATTTGAATCACCAGATCAAATTTTTCATCACTATCTTTATTTTAGCTCGTATTCCTCTAGTTGGTTATCCCATGCTGAAAAATATACGGAGATGGCTATCGCTAGGTTCCAATTAAATAATCATTCGCAAGTAATTGAAATCGCAAGTAATGACGGGTATTTATTACAATACTTCCACAAGCATAATATTCGAACACTAGGAATTGAACCAGCAAAAAATGTAGCAAAAATTTCTAATGATAAAGGAATTCCCACGAAAGCTGATTTTTTTGGCGAAAGATTAGCAAAGCAATTGGTACAGGAAGGTTATAAAGGAGATTTAATTGTCGCAAATAATGTGCTAGCACACGTACCTCAATTGCATGATTTTATAGCAGGGCTAAAAATACTGTTGCAACCAAATGGTATGATCACAATCGAGTTCCCCCATGTCTTACACCTCATTCTCGGTAACCAATTTGATACGATCTACCATGAACACTTCTCTTACTTTTCACTACTAACCGTTCAAAGCATCCTATCTAACCATGAGCTAAAGGTTGTAGATGTGGAGGAACTCCCTACCCACGGTGGGTCTTTACGTTTATTCGTAAAACATAAAGAGGATAAAGAACAAATTCGGCCAAGCGTAACAGAGCTCATTGGGAAGGAACAAGAACACGGTCTTGACCACTTACCAACATATCTGGAGTTTTCCAAGAAAGTGGAACAAATGAAGATCAACATTCTATCCTTTTTCGTTAAAGCCCATGATATGAAAAAGAAAATGGTTGGCTATGGGGCTCCGGCTAAAGGAAATACTCTCTTACACTTTTGTGGAATAGGAAAAGAGCTCATCCCCTATACAGTGGATCAAAACCCGCATAAACAAGGACTTATATTACCTGGTTCTCGTATTCCGATTAAAAAGCCAGATGAAATACAACGAACAAAACCAGATTATGTACTCATTTTACCGTGGAACTTGAAGGAAGAAATTATGGAGGAATGCTCCTATATTCGAAATTGGGGCGGAAAATTTGTCGTGTTTGTTCCAGAAGTGGAAGTGCTATAGAGCATGGAAAAAGTTCTCGTTACAGGTGGAAATGGCTGGATCGGCAGATATGTAGTGAGCATGCTACATCAAATGGGATGCGAGGTTCATGCGACGTATCGAAGGGCGCCTCTTTTGGATATTACCTGTACTTGGCATCAAGTCGATCTTTTATGCCATACAGAAGTAGCCGACCTGATTGATAAGGTGAAGCCTTCTCATCTAGTACATTTAGCTTGGGAAGCAGTACCTCCCCACTGTTATCATTCACTTGCTAATTACTATTGGGTGCAATCCAGCATGGCATTATTTCGTCATTTTGTCGAATGTGGTGGAAAAAGAGCCGTAGTGGCTGGAACTTGTGCAGAATATGAATGGGTGGAAGGCTATTTATCTGAAACCACCTCCATTTCCTCTTATAAAACACCTTATTCTGTTTGTAAAAACACCTTACGTTTATGGCTCCAATCATATTCTGAACAGGTTGGTTTATGTACCTGCTGGGGTAGAATCTTTCATTTATATGGTCCTCATGATCCCGGCAATCGGCTTGTTTCTACCCTTATCACCGCTTTATTGAAAGGCGAAGAGGCTTTATGCACGCATGGGAATCAATATCGTGATTTTCTCTATATCACTGATGTAGCCGATGCCCTTGTCTCTTTATTACGAAGCGATATACAAGGAACTGTTAATATCGCTTCCGGTCAACCGATCCAATTGAAACAGATAGCTTCTCTTATCGGTGAAAAAATAGGGAACGAGGAATTAATCAAATGGGGAGCCATTCCATCCCCGCAAGATGAGCCTTTATTTGTAGGTGCAAATATTGAGCGGTTGCAACGAGGAATAAATTGGAAACCAAAGTACTCCTTAGATGCTGGTTTAGAAGAAACGATAGTATGGTGGAAGAATAGCTTAGATAAACATTCCTCTTTATGAATAAATACCCAAATACAAGCTGATTCCATGAGTATATGGTATCAGCTATTTATGTCTTCCTATCATTAAACTTGTTTCTATAAAACTACAGTATTCAAAAAAATGAATTCGAAAGAGGTTTTTGGTAAATTATGACGAATTTAATATTGTTACTTTTTTCCTACATAAATGCTCAGTCAGAAAGGAGTTAGTAGATTGCAAAGAACTACTAGAACGACAAATAATCAACCTAATAGGTCAACTTCCAACCAGACAAATAGAACGGTGAGTAGTCAGACCAGGGTAACTAACACGCAAGGTAATAGGGGAACAAATAGTCAAATGAGAACAGCGACTAATCGACAGTCCTCACCTCAACAACAAGCCACTCAACAGAAGCGTCCCGTTAAGAATCAGCCCAAGGACAGATTAGGACAAGCGGTAGTATCAATGATTTTTGGTATATTTGGTATTATTTTATTTTTTATGGCATGGTTTATGTTGAATTACAATTCAAGATACTACACGGTATCACCTGGTACGATGCTAACCATTTTCTTGGCCTTTATCATTAATGTTACGGGGTTTATCTTGGGAATAAGAGCAAGGAATTCTTCCAAAGGCAGAGGTATGGCAATTGCGGGTATTACATTAACTTCATTACCATTTGTCGTTATGACACTTTTTTTTGTAGCAGGTTTCATTTCAATGTTTAGGCTGTGGATGTAGGTTCTACCCGCTCAAAATAAGCGAGGCTCCCTTGTTGGGGGAAGCCTCGCTTATTTTGTTGTATGCATATAAAGACCTGTTTCTTGGTCGTAGTAGGCTAGAATACTTGATAGGCTAACGGGAAGTAAGAGAATTCCTAGGGTCATTCTCCCGTCCTTTTTATTGGCAAATGCACCCAGCATGTAGTCCCTTTATCCATATCGCTCTCAACCTGTACCTCTCCACCATGTGCCTCTACAATGGCTTTTACGATAGCCAATCCAATTCCAGCGCCACCTGATTTACGGCTACGTGACTTTTCACCCCGATAAAATCGTTCAAAAACGTAGGGGAGCTCTTCCTTCCGGATACCAACTCCCGTATCCATCACTTTGATTATGATATTGGTCCGTTGTTCTTCGATAGTAACCCGCACTTCTCCATCTTCAGGGGTATATTTATAAGCATTGCTAAGTAGATTCGTAAAAACCTGCAATAGTCTACGATAATCCGCATACAAAAAAATATCGTCCATGATAGGTGGAACGTATCGAATCCTTTTTTTGTCCCATAATTCCGCGATACCTTTTTGTGCCTCCGATATGATAGCAGATACGTTCACTTGTTCCTTTTGTAAACGGAGCATCGGGTTCTCGGCTTCCGTTAACTTCTCTAAATCCTTTATCAGCAGAACAAGCTGTGAGGTCTGTTCCTGACAAATCTTTAATTTTTCTGAGGTTGGCTCCCATATTCCATCTTCAAAAGCTTCCATGTAGCTTTGAATCGTTGCAAGTGGCGTTCGTAACTCATGGGCAATATCGGCTGTTAAATTTTTGCGTAATCGTTCCTGTTTTTGCAGGCTCTCTGCCAAATGATTTAGCGCTTGACCTAGCTCCTGTATTTCTCCATGTAATGCGTCCGTCTCAACTCGCGCTGTGAGATCTCCTGTCCGCATTCGATTCGCTTTCTCTTTAATGTGAAGCAGTGGATGACTAATACCGCGAGAGATGCGAACGCTATAATAATAAACACCGACAATGACAATAAGAAGCGCACCTCCAACCATTCCATTGAATCTAGTAATGAATTCTCGCTCCTGTTCTTGAAATTGACCATCTGGAAGCGCGACATGTAATGTACCCTCCTGCTGATCTCCAATGATGATTGGAGCAGAGTAGGTAGAGTGTGGAAGCGCATCATCTACAGCACAGGTATGCTTGGAATTTTGACTTCCCATATGCATACCCATCTTAGTCGAGTCCCAGATCATGTTTCCTTCTGCATCAAGCAAAATGACAGCCATCTCACGCTGCATAGCCCGGTGTCCAATACCCATAAGCGCCTGCTTTTGCCATCCATTCGTTTTTACATAAGATTCCGTCAGGTCTTTTAGGATCGAATCTGCCTCCGCTTTTAGTTGATTTTCAACATATTTTCCAAATGTAAAGGAAACAGAGATATTAACAATAATGATAATGACTAACAAGGAAACGAGTGCAACACCTAAATGCGAAAGGAAAAGCTGTCGTTTCATCCCTTTATGCTTCATCACGGTTCACCAAAAATTTATAGCCCACACCAAATACTGTCGAAATAAAAGAGGGGTGTTTGGGGTCATCGTTTAATTTTTGCCTTACGTTTTTAATGTGTACGTCAATGGTGCGTTCATATCCATCAAATCCATAGCCCTGTATTTGATTAATTAGTTCCAGACGACTAAACACTCTTTTGGGTTGACTAGCTAATGTATACAGCAATTTAAATTCAATGGGAGTCAGTGTGATACAAGCCTGATCTAGCGTAACCTGATGGAGTTCTGGTTCCACACATAGACGTTTTTGTAGAAACGTAAGAACTTGCTCTTGTTTTTTAGTAGAGCTTGTCCGCCGTAACAAAGTAATAACCCGAGCCACTAATTCACGTGGACTGAATGGCTTACTAACATAATCATCTGCTCCCATTAATAACCCATTAATTTTATCATCCTCAGCACTTTTTGCTGTCAGCATAAGAATAGGAATATTCGAGGTTTTACGTAATTGTCGGCATATATCCTCTCCCGACATATCAGGTAACATCAAATCTAAAATCATGAGATCTGGCTGTAAAAGTTGATGAAGGTGAAGTGCCGCCTCCCCCGTCTCTGCTACATAAACAATGTAACCACTTCTCTCTAGGTAAGCTCGAATTACCTGCAAAATATTTTCTTCATCATCAACAACTAAAATCTTGTGTTGACCCATCTTGCTCTCACCCGCCTCGCTTACTATGTGCAAAAATGCACAAGTAGGCAGCCCCTCCTTTACGGAAAGTCTGCCTTATCCTGTTTTCTTCTCTTATTATAAGCGATTATTTAACGATTTGGAGTCTGGTCTGTATAATTCTTCATCATTCTATCATGCATGCCGTTTTGCCCGTGACAACTTTCATACATAGATTTGATTTGTGCATCTGTCATTTGTGGGTGCATTTGTTTCATCCAAGGGCGCATCTGTTCAAATTCCTTTTGCGTTTGGTCTGGTGTTACCTGTGACGTGCTTGCGTATACCCCTGTAGCAATTCCCATGACTACTAGCAACGACGTTAGAGAAAAAATCATTTTTTTCATATATGCTCCTCCTCTTTTTTTCTAGCATACAGAAAAGAAGTGAGGAACTTATGAAGTATATATAAAGAAGTTATGAAGAGCATAAGATACGCATATATATATGAACCTGACAGGAAAAAATCAACATTATAGTTAGACGCTTGACAAAAGTGAACAATGACATTATTATACTTATAATTAGTAAGTAACTAAATATTATCTGAAAGGAGCTACACAAAAGTGGCAAACAAACAACAGCTTGGCGCACTTATTCTTCGTGTCGTATTAGGTTTGACCTTCTTGCTACACGGTCTTGATAAATTCCAGGGGGGCATTGAAAACATTGTAGGATTTTTCGAAAGTATCGGCCTACCTGGTTTCCTAGCTTATGTGGTTGGAACCATCGAATTAGTAGGAGGTATTCTATTAATTTTAGGGCTAGGAACTCGTGCCATTTCGTTTTTACTCATGGTCATCATGGTAGGAGCTACCTTAAAAGTTAAATTGGCAGCTGGTTTCATCGGTGGCTATGAATTTGACCTAGCTCTCTTCACAATGGGACTATATCTTGCATTGAATGGCAGTAGTATGGCAGCCGTAGATAGCTTGCTTCCTTATGGAAAAAAAGAGCGCGCGTAACTTACAGTACGAATTAACGCTTTTCCAAGCATAAGAAACCATTTCTTTCTACAAACAAAAGCCTGGAGTTATATGCTCCAGGCTTTTGTATTAAATACTGTTTAACCCTATCATCTAGGCCCTTGCTTTATACAGCAGGTAAAGGAAGTATGGTCCCCCTATAATCGCAATTACAATTCCTACAGGAAGCTCCGCCGGCGAGAAAACAGTCTTTGCAATAAAATCTGACACAAGAACCAAGAGCATTCCCATCAAAGCTGATACTGGTAATACACGCGCGTGATGATTCCCTACCAAAGCTTTAGCAATATGTGGTGCCATTAGTCCAACGAAACCAATGCTACCTGACACTGATACACATGCACTAATGATCCCGATACTAGCAAGTAAGAGCACCATTTTTTCTTTTTCTGTGGACACACCAAGCCCTCTAACGCTGCTTTCATCTAGCTGTAATAGATTTAAGATGTTGGCTTTTCGAAAAAGGACCGGAATAAACAAGATAAACCAAGGTAGCATAGCCACAATATAAATCCAGTTAGCACTCCAAATACTGCCTGTCATCCACACTGTTGCCATCTCAAAATCCTTTGCGTTCATGCGTAAAGAGAGATAGAGAGTAAATGCCCCTAAGCCCGTTCCAACTGCAATTCCAACCAGAATAAGGCGCTGTGGATCTAACTTCCCCTTTTGCCAAGCAAATAGATAGATAAGCAAAGCAGAGAGTAACCCCCCCATCAACCCAAACATAGGCATGGCTAATGTTGTTAATAAACCTTCGTTACCCATCTTCCCTTCAAATAGAAAGATAAACAATACAATTGCAGACCCTGCACCCGCATTAATACCTAATATTCCAGGATCAGCAAGTCCATTTCGGGTAATTGCTTGAACAACGGTACCGGCCATCCCTAGCCCCATACCAACAAGTGCCGCAATCACAATACGCGGTAAACGAAAATCAAAGATAACCAGGTCATGTTCAGGATTAGGATCAATACGCAGCAGTGTGTTTATAACGTCTTTGATCGTCATATCAAACTCGCCGTTTGTAACACTAATATAAGTAGCTAGTAATCCCAGACAAATACTTGCCACAATAACCGTCCAAAATCGAGTAGTCGACGTCTTAGCAAATGCATGCGATTGTTTTTTGTTAAGAGCCATGTTTTTCTCCCCCTTTTTTAACAATCAAATAGAGGAAGAATGGAATACCAAACAGTGAGGTAACTACTCCGATTGGTGTTTCAAAAGGGTAATTCATAAACCGACTAAGGATGTCGCAAAATACTAAAAATATTCCACCAATCACTGCTGAGCACGGTACGATCCATCGATAATCTATTCCTACCAAAAAGCGAGCAATATGTGGAACAATTAATCCAACGAATCCAATCTTACCTACCAAAGCAACAGAAATACCAGTCAAAATGACAACAGTCAGCATCGTCAGCCCTTTAATCAGAGCTGTACGCTGTCCTAAATTGACCGCTATCTCCTCACCCAATGACAGGATCGTAATGGATTTAGACAAAAATAACGCCAGCAAAATACCTACGATTGCAAATGGAATGGCTAATGTGATCAAATCCGGATCAATCTGGTGTAATCTCGAGTTATACCAAAAACTGAGATTCTGCGATATTTGAAAATAGGTGGACAAGGCTTGCGACATGCTACTCAGGACTGTTCCAATAACGGTCCCGATTATAGCCAATCTGACTGGGGTCATACCATTAGGCAATAGAGATGCAAACCCCAATACAATTCCTACCCCTATCGCTGAACCAATCAGGGAATACATTATCATTTGTAGAGAAGATGTGTTTGGCATAAAGATCATACACACTGTAATAACAA
Source organism: Brevibacillus laterosporus DSM 25 (assembly GCF_002706795.1). Taxonomy (NCBI): domain Bacteria; kingdom Bacillati; phylum Bacillota; class Bacilli; order Caryophanales; family Paenibacillaceae; genus Brevibacillus; species Brevibacillus laterosporus. Next base: position 2,418,338 of record NZ_CP017705.1, on the reverse strand, counting down.
ATGCTGATCCGTCTGATACCCCCATAATGGAAGGAGATGCCAGAAAATTTCTGGTCATCCCCTGCATTAAAGCTCCCGACATTGCTAAGAATGCCCCAATCAACAGTGCTCCTATAGCTCTTGGCAATCTGGAATGCATGATAATCTGATGATCAACATTACCAGAATCAAAGTGAAAGATAGCATCCTGAACTGCACTTAATTCTATGTTTTTAGTTCCATAGACAATGGATAGTGCCATCAGGATCACAATAAAAACTGGTGATGTCAACAAAATGGCAACTGGTACTGATTTCTTTACTCTCATTGTACTCTTCTCGCCTTTTTATCTACTTGGACAGCTTTTCCACCGCAGCTTTCAAGAAGTTAATTTTGCTCCATGCTGTACCACCTTGTGCTAATGGATCGACTACATTCACGTAAACATGACCATTTTTCACAGCATTTATGCTTTGCCAAATTGGATTTTTCTCTAGATCCTCTAATGATTTAGGTTGGTCTTTATTTTCATCAGGTGAAAATTGTACAAAGATATAGTCTGGATTCATGGCACTAAATTTTTCTAACGACATAGCCTCTTGTGCTTTTGCTGCCTTAACTTCCTCTGGTGCTGTAAAACCTAATTCCGCATATAAGGATGGGTTAAAGAAAACCTTTTCTGGGTAGATATTGATCGTACCCTGACGCAGGCGTATCGCTACTACTTTTTTATCTTTCAGCTTATCGCCCAAAGAAGCTTTTGCCTCTTCTACATTTTCTTTATATTTTTTCAATACATCTTCTGCTTCTGCTTGCTTTCCTGTTAATTCAGCTAATAGGTGCAGGTTAGCTTCCCAATTGCTTGAGATATGAGAAACCGGGAACGTTGGTGCGATCTTACCAAATTTCGCAAATACTTCTGGTTTAAATTTAGACGAACCTAAGATCACGTCTGGTTTTAATTTGAGGATGGTCTCCAGATTTGGTTGCATTTTTTCACCTATGGATTCTGATGAGCCTGTAATACTTGCAAAAATATCTGGGAATTTACCACCTACAGAAATCGCACCTACTGGTTGTACACCTAGAACCACAGCGTCTTCCATAGACTCCATACTACCTGTAATGACAATGCGGTCTGTCTTGGCTGGAACTTTATATTCTTGATCGAGATACTTAATCGTTCTTGTTTCACCTGTGGTTGATTCTGATGCTTTTTGACTGTCACTGCTAGTAGCTGTCGTATTGGTAGGTGCTGTAGTCTCTGTTTTCGCACCGCAAGCCGTTACCATCAGAGCCAATATGGCTACTAGACCTACTCCTAGAAACTTACGTTTATTCATGTTTATAATGTCCCCTCTCGATAAGACAACCTGAAATGTTTGATAATAATTCTCATTTACGATTATAGAGGAGTAGACTCTGCTCGACCATGAACGATTTCCGGAATCAATATGGACGATTTCCAGAAAAGAGACGATAGACATCCTCGATTAAACGCTCATGAGCTAGTGGGGAGTAATCACGCCAGGGATTTGATAAGATTTCATGGACTTTATTTAGACGAACCGCCCTAAGCTCTTGCCACTCGGCTGTCATTTGTAGATGTTTCCAGTAATTTAGTGTCTCAGTTTCGGGGCATGCAAGTACCAATATATGATCGGGATCATACTTCGCCAGCTCCTGTATTGTTATTTTTTCATCAATCCCCCCTTCATACAAAGGATGAGCGGGAATCATTTGCAGATCACCATAAAATACCTGAGTCATACTAGAATTACTGTATACATATATATTTTGCTTTAATAGACGGATAATTAGAAAGGTATCGTTCTTTATTGTTTCACTGATTTTCTCTCTGATCATCTTCACCTTGCGATCATAAGACGAAAGCCACATGACTGCATCCCGAGATACTTGTAATAACTCGGCTGTTTGCAGAAATTGTGTTCTCCAATCTGTATCACTCCATGAGACATAACTCACTGATCCCGCCTGTTCCAATTTTGCTTTCTCTTTTACTTCTAATTGATCTATGCTGATAATAAGATCGGGATTGATTTGTTCTAATACCTCAATGTTGCTTTGCCATTTGTAATCAATACGGTACGCACTTAAATGAATAGGTATTTCGCTACGATATTTCTCATAGTATATGGACGACCATTTTGGATGCAGAGGAGCTGCATAAGGAATCACCTCCAATGCTAAGACATAACCAAGAAGCCGATGACTATATATAGCTATTCTTTTCTGACGTCGCTTCATGTAAGTGGTGGGCGATACACCTACCTCCTGTTTAAACTTACGGCTAAAGTAAAACTCATCGTTATAACCAATCTGATGAGCAACGTCCTTTAACCGAACCTGCGGTCTACTCATAAATTGCTTTGCTTGATTCATCCTCACCTTTGTTACATATTCGATTGCACCTATCCCATACGTCTTTTTAAACAGCTCGCCAAAATACTTTGGACTTACCCCCGCAATTTTAGCTAGATCGTCTAAACAAAGGCTTTTGTTAAAATGAGTATCTATATAGGTTTTTGCTTTAGCAATCGTAGTTTTGGAATCCTCAATGCGAACATAACTATTGTTCATAAGCGTATGAATAAGCTGTAGAAAAGAGATTTGCCCCAAAAAACGATCCAGCGATTTCGGACTTTTCCATTGCTTGTCGATCGTTTGGCACATCATTGTAAGTTGGGAGATCGTATGCGGAACTTCTCCTCCCCTCCCAAAGAGCCCCTTATCACGCACAGATTTCAAATGTGACTTCCGCTTTCCCGATTCCTGATATACATGAAAGTAAATCACATAACAATGAGCTTCGGCCTCTGAGGTTAATTCAATCCCAAGTGTTTGACCTGGTGTGCATACATAGACCCCATCCTTTAGTAGTGGATGAGCTTGTTCATCAATTAAGACATGACCTTGACCTTGAAGTGCTATAAGCAGAGCATAGGAGTTCGTTAGCTGATGGATCAACGGTCTTGGTTTATAATGATTCCCTTTAAGCAGTTCTATCTCTTGTAGCTTCCATTGGTATTGATCCAATCTTCTAGTCGATTCATCAGGATACAGATGTTGTTGTTGTTGATCTGACATATTTGTCGCCACTTTCTATGTTTTGTCATCATTAGTTCATTGATAACGATTCTCAATATTTTGGAGTTATATGTAGTATAGCAAAGCTGGTTATATATTTGAAACCAATTGACATACTGTATCGTCTGATATCATATAGATATTTTTTACATAAATTACTAATTGACAAAATAATAACAATAGATGCGGAGTGGTTCCTATGAAATATTCAGGATATCTGGTGCTTAGCTCAGTGTTAGCCGTTGGATTAGTAACAGGCTGTGGAAATACTTCAACAGGCTCCCCCCCGGCACAAGGAGAAACCACACCTCAGACAAGTACTACGCAGAAAAATCAACAAAATGCAGAACAAGACGTAATAAAACAAATGCAGGAGATCGCATCGCAAACGAAAGAGCCTGCTGAATTAATCGCCTACTTGGATAAGACTATCAAAAACGTAAAAAGTGAAACTGCCGATCAACTATTCGTGATTCTGGATGAATATTATGCCACTCACCTGATTGGATTGAATGAAAGCTTTTCGAAATTATTAGCGGAAAATAACAATGCTCAAAAGCTATATGAGATCGGATTCCCTGTAGATGTGACAAAAATGAAAGATGAGCCTTTAAAGAAATACATGCAGGATAAATTTGCTGGTAAGCTTGCCTTAACAGATAACGAGGGAGATCTATATTGGGTGGTAGATTATGATGCCTTGAAGCAATACTCTAGCTATTTCACTGGCGACCTGAAGGCGTACATGGAGTTACAATGGGACGAATACAATAAACCCATTTCAAGAGATGGTCGTTTAAGTATTACACGTCAAGAGCTGGGAGAACGCATCGTAAAAGTAGAAAAGTACTTAACCACCTATCATAACGGAATCAAGAAAACAGATGTTAGGAATCTATATCAAACCTATTTACAAGAATATCTCAGCAACTACCGTTACGATGCCATTGATGAAAAAACAATGAAGCTGTTGCCAGAGGTAAAAAAATCGTACGAACAATTCATAAAAGCTCATAGTGATACCAAGACCACAAGCATCATTACGGAGTACGTACAGATTGTAAACAAAAACAAAGATATGATTTACGAACATGGAAAAGCAGATGAGAGTATCATCGGTGACGCTAAACCAGACATCTCTAAGTTTTGGGGCTCGTTACCGCAAAAGGTTGAGCAACTGTTCGGAGCATAACAACAAACAGGCTGAAGAAGTCTACTCACGTCTCCTTCAGCCTGTTTTACTAATGTAAAATCTTTCGTTATTCTGTTTCCGTGATTGACAATATGTTGGACTACCTCAGCATAGCTAACCTTTAATTCACCGAAATGGGGATGTCGATAAGATGAAATTGTGTGCAAATCCTGTTGCTGTTCAAAGAATGAAAGAAAATGCTTAGACAGTGCGGTATACCGACTAATCCATTCATATCCATCCCCCATGCCTCCTATTCTATTTTCACTGCCTCTACAAAATTGGTGTAATACGTTGCTCCACCGCCCAGATCAGTTAATGCTTCTGAGGTGGTTACATTCACATTCTTTTGCCATAAATTAATAGGGGTAACTAGCACACCTGCTCCCACTTTTTCACTGATTTTAGCTGGGAGGACGATCTCTCCACGATTATTATATACTTTCACTTGGTCTCCCTCTGCGATCCCCCGTGAAAGTGCGTCCTGAGGATTCATATAGAGGACCGGCTCTTTTTCCCGCTTCTTTAGTGTCTCTACATTTCCAAAGCTAGAATTTAAGAAATGCTTTGATTTCACCGTCAAAAAGTGTAGGGGATATTGCTCAGGATTCTCCTCCTCTTGCTCAAGCGGTGTGTAATTAACCAACGGCTCTAAGCCTAGCTCTTTCATTTGTGGAGCAAGCGCTTCGACCTTCTTACTTGGAGTTAGGAAGCCATGCTGAAAAGGAAAGAAATGCTCCCCTTCAAATGCTATTTTCTGATATTTCTTTTCCTTAAGCGTCTCATACGTGATTCCTTTAAGAAACGGGTGGGTAGAGTCCAAAGCCTGCCTAATTAAATCCTCATCACTATCCTTAAAGCAGTCTTCCGTATATCCCATCGCCTCCGCTAACAAACGAAATGTCTCCGTATTAGATTTGGCTTCTCCTAAGGGTGCAATAGAAGGCTCATTTAACTGAATATATAAATGCCAATAGGAGGTATGAATATCCAGATGCTCCAGAGTTGTGGTCGCAGGCAATATAATATCTGCATAACGGCAGGTTTCTGTCATATGTTGCTCATGGACTACTGTAAACAAATCGTCTCGCAGTAACCCTTCCGTAACTTTATTAGCGTCAGGAGTCACTAAAGCTGGATTACTGTTGTAGACATAAAGAGCCTTTACTGGGTTGTCTTGCTGCAATAGAGCGGAGCCTAGTTGCGCACAGTTTATTTCCCGCGGGGTTCCCTCATACACATCCGTTCGATACAAATTCTCATAATTAATTCCAACATCCATATTAGCAAGTAGGAAGCCTCCACCTAGCTCTTGCCAGGCTCCTGTTAATGCTGGAAGCACTGCCAACGTACGAATGATTTCTCCCCCAGTCGTATGGCGCTGCGGACCAAATCCACAGCGAATAAGGGAAGCTTTGGTGCTTGCATATAATTGAGTAAATTCAATGATCTCTTGCTCAGAAAGCCCCGTAATGCTAGCTACATGTGCTGGTGTATATGGTTTTACTCGCTCTTTTAGCTCATCAAAGCCTTGTAGATAGTTGGCAATGTATGCATGGTCTAGCTGATCGTTATGAATTAATAAATGAATCATACCCAGTGCAAGAGCGCTATCTGTCCCTGGTTTGATTTGCAAATGAATATCTGCCTTTTCTGCCGTCTCATGCCTATACGGATCGATGACCACCAAGACTGCCCCGTTCTTCCGTGCTTCCTCCATAATCGGAAACTGATGGACGTTCGTATGAATCGTATTGGTGCCCCATGCGATAATCAAGCGAGAGTGCACCATATCCTCTGGATCAACACCAAGTCGTGTTCCATATACAGAGTGTAGAGCCGCTGAGGCAGCAGATGCACATAAAGTACGTGCCAAACGAGAAGCACCCATTTTGCCAAAAAAGCGTCGGTCCATACTACCATAATTAATCAGCCCCATGGTACCAGCATAACTATAAGGTAATACAGCCTCAGGACCATATTGACGTATGATTTCCTTGTATTTATCTGTAATGAGCTGGATGGCTTCCTCCCACAAAATTTGTTCAAAAACTCCTTCTCCTTTTTTACCGCTTCTTTTCATTGGATATAAAATCCGCTCTGGATGATACACCCGCTCCAAATAATTATTGACCTTTATGCACAGAAAGCCTTTGGTTACAGGGTGTTCTTTGTTACCGCGAATTTTTACTGCTTTCCCCGATTCATCCACAGTCACTGTCATACTACAGGTGTCCCAGCAGTCGTGGGGGCAGATATTGGTATGCTCTTTTGTCATGGCTTCTCCTCCTCACTACTTCTCTTTTCTACTGTTTTTCATTTTATTTACAGGCTTTTGTTTCTATACTATAATGATTGAATAATCTTTACCTTTCAAAATATACCCTTTAAAAATAATAAAAAGGATATAAAATCAGGCTATAGTGCTCCTTCCTTCTACAACTAATGGATATTAGGGGCACTGCTCTCCTGATTTTTTTACTATGCCAATGAAAAATTCTATCTATCTAAGACGAAAATGTAAGCTACTTGTGCCTACTGGAATCAGTCATTTACCTCTTCCTTACCTAGCTACCGCCTTAAAAAACATGGAGCGTCTCGGCTACACCTTCTCCCAACCATTGATCGAACGGTTGCAAACCCTATCTATCGAAGATTTTACTACTTTCTTTCAACAACTAGAAGAAGACGTAAAGAAACTGGTCGGGGATCATGTAAGATACCGTCCAATGTACCAAAATTTCCCCCAACAACTAATGGAAGAAAGTCAAGCAAGCCTATACGTGAACGCCATTATTCACTATCTCACCCTTTCTCTTCCTATTGAAGAAGTAAAGAAACGCCTTCCATTGCTTGATCGTAGCCAGTTAACTGTTATTGGACTTGGGTATGAAGAGGAATTAGAGCAAATTTTCTGGAATCTTGTACAATCCAAAACCTCTCTGTCCGAAACTGACAAGGATGATCTCAGCTTCTTTATACAAGAATATCAGGTTTTGGATCCTCTTGTGCAGTTAGATATTCCGTTAAAAGAAAACATTGCTCTGGTAGCAGGCTTACTATTCACATCTAGTAAAATGTCCCCTGGCTTTTTTTCTAAACATATCAAGACAGCAACAGATGTCTTACGGGTAGCCACAGCCTTATCTGGTGGTGATATCAGTCTATCTCGTACTACACCATTCCGTAAATTTACACGTGCCCAAAGACGTTTTATCTTGGGATTATTAGAGAATTGCCATGCCCTTGAAGAAGACATGCTACGCTATAAGAATCGCTGGATTCGATTAGGGGAAATTTTACACCCTACTGAATACAAGCAACGCTTCCCTCGGTGTGCTGATGCATTTTATCTGATTCGAAATAACCAAAAAATCGAGACATTTAACAGTAAAGTAGAGCAAGCTCTATTACATAGACAGCTACCGGAAGCAATCGAGCTACTGTCCACTAGACCGGGCGAATTGGCACGCCGTCTCGATCACATGATACGTCTCAGTGCGAATTGGCAACCAATCGTTTATGCCTTTGAACAAGTGATAGATCAGGTTTCTTCTCCCGTTTTATTGCAGGTGATGACGCATTTTGCTAACCGTCACACTCCACAAGTCATTCGTACATTTTTCCCAAAAGGAAATGTAGCTAAAGTTCAAGTGAGCGCTGATACATTGGCTCCTCTTACTAAGGAAATCGGGGATTCAATCACATCCATCTGTCAAAAAGAATTCATACACCGATTTTCTCAACTGCCACCGCTGGGCTATGTATATATCGATGAACGATTACGTCATTATACTGTTCCCTTCTCCCAACGTTCAGCTCAGAAGGCTCTTTGTACGATTACGCGAGGTTCTAAGCTTGATTTACCAGCAGGAGATACCATTCGCTTTTTTACATGGTGGCGAGAAGGCGTTGTGAATCAAATTCCGACAGATCGAGTGGATGTTGATTTATCTGCTGTGATGTATGATCACAACTGGAATGATTTAGAACACATTTCCTATACCAATCTAGTCTCAGCTTCCTTTAAGGCCTACCATAGTGGGGATATTACTACTGCTCCACAAGGTGCCTGCGAGTTTATTGATATCGATTTATCTGCTGCTACAAAAGCAGGGGCTCGTTATATTTCTATGTCTCTACATTCCTTTACCAGTCACCCTTACTGTGATCTTCCTGAATGCTTTGCTGGCTGGATGATGCGACAGCACCCTAATTCTGGTGAAATCTTTGAACCATCTACCGTTCAAAATAAGATCGATATCACTGCTGACACAACGATTTGCATTCCCGTTATTATTGATGTAGAGACTCGCCAGGTCATCTGGACCGATCTAGCTCTTACTACTGATCCAATATATTCCAATAACGTTGAAAATAATCGAAACAGCATGCTGCTCATGGGAAAGGCCATGACCAATCTAATTAAGCCTAATTTATATGACCTGTTTTTATTGCACGCCTTAGCCAGAGGAACACTTGTCGACAGTCCTGATCGCGCTCAATCCGTCTTCTCTGTAAATAGCGGGGTAACACCATTTGACACCGACAAAATCATGTCAGATTATTTATAGCGTATGTAGCTTGATGCTGTAGTCACAGTACCGTCATTTGACACATACGATATATTGATGTAATTTGTAATTCGTAGACTATATATAGTGCGTATAACCACATTTACGGAAGCATTTTCTCTTATTTATGAGGGAATGCTTCTTACATTTTGAGTGCATTAGTACCATTTTCTACCACTACAAACTTATTTTCAGCTTACACATCAAGGTTTTTTTACATTACAGGAGGCTTTTTTTCATGCTTATAACGAAACGCGATGGTCGTCAGGAAATCTTTCAGTTAGAAAAATTAATCACAACAATTACCCAAGCCTGCTTACCTGCAATGGGCACAGTAAACGTGGCACTTAGTGAAGAGATTGCCCTGTATATCCAGGAACAACTTAAACAGCAACTACGTATGCATCAACTCACCGCAGAGCAACAGCAACATAACTACATAAATCCAATATCTACACAGACAATTCACGAGTTAATTATTGCACATTTATGTGAAAAGGATCACAATGATATTTCTCATTTCTTTTCTACCTACCGTCAACAACGTGATCGCCTTCGTTTGCAGCAAAGCGAGCTTTACAACATTAGTGAAGCTGTCATCGGCCTACAAGATATGGATTTACTACGGGAAAACGCGAATGTAAACGGTGAATCATTCAGCGGAAAAATGAGTAAAATGGGCTCTGAATATGCAAAATGGCATGTGAAACAATACGTTTTGCCTAACGAGCTACGTGAAGCAATTGATCATAATTATGTCTATGTACATGATTTAGACCAATATGCAATCGGCACAACCAATTGTATTTTCATTCCTTTTGATCGCCTACTAGCTGAGGGCTTTAATACAGGGAACGGGTCAGTCCGCACCCCACAAAGTATTATGACGGCCATGGCTCTAGTCGCAATTATCTTTCAATCGCAGCAGAACAGCCAATTCGGCGGTGTTTCCGCTAACAAGATTGACTGGGATCTCGCTCCCTATGTTCGGAAATCATTCGTCAAACATATGAAAAAAGGGCTCCATTATTTTAATGAGGGTTCCGATCTTACTCTATCCGCCTTGTCTGATGATCATCTTTATATGGATAACGAAAAACTAAAGCAAGACTTTCCCAAAAGCTATACCTATGCCTTTGAAGAAACAGTTTCAGAAACCCATCAGGCTGCTGAATCTCTTATCCATAATCTAAATACGATGAGCAGTCGAGCCGGGGGACAAATTCCTTTTACTTCTCTTAATTATGGGATGTGTACTTCTACAGAGGGGCGTCTGGTATCACATGCGTTACTACAGGCAACAAGTAATGGCTTAGGAAATGGAGAAACGCCTATTTTCCCACAGCATATTTTTCAATGCAAAACAGGAATTAACCAGTCAGAAGGTGATCCAAACTACGATCTGTTCCAAAAAGCGATTGAATGCTCCAGCAAGCGCCTCTATCCTAACTTTGTCAATGTAGATGCGACCTTCAATCTCATATACTATCGTGAGGATGATCCGAATACGATTATTGCTACAATGGGATGTCGGACAAGATCAATATCAGATCGTTTTGGGCGAAATTATAGTAGCGGAAAGGGAAATCTTTCGTTTAATACGATCAATCTTGTAAAATTGGGTATCGAATATGGGATTTGTCAAAACCAACGCGATCAAGCAGACATAGCCGGCTTCTATAATGCCCTACAAAGCTATATGGATGTAGCTATCAGCGGCTTGATCCATCGCTTTGGTATCCAAGCAAAACAACCAGCCAAAGCATCGGATTTCATGATGCGCGAAGGTGTCTGGGAGGGAGGTAAAGACCTGCATCCCGATCAAGAAGTAGCCGATTTAATTAAGCATGGTAGCCTAGCTGTAGGTTTTATCGGGTTGGCAGAATGCATGAATGCTCTCTATGGCAAACACCACGGGGATGATACTGAAGTATACAAGCGTGCTCTCTCTGTCATTTCATTCATGCGCCAATACTGTGATGACATGAGCGAAAAATATAATCTAAACATTACATTATTCGCTACTCCCGCTGAAGGCTTATCAGGTAAATTTACGAAAGCTGATCAAAAAAACTACGGTAAGCTTACGGGGATTACTGACCGTGAATACTATACCAATTCCTTTCACATTCCCGTCTACTATTCTTTATCAGCTTTTCAAAAAATTAAACTTGAGGCACCTTTTCACGAGCTATGCAACGCTGGGGCGATTACCTATATTGAACTAGATGGAAATGCCCGACAAAATACAGTAGCTTTTCAACAGATTGTTCAGTACGCATTAAAAAGTAATGTAGGATATTTCTCTATTAATCATCCACTGGATCGCTGCCCAAGCTGCGGCTATGAAGGGATTATTGGCACGGAATGTCCGAACTGTGGAAGCAATGAAGACTCCGTTCACTTCCAACGTCTACGCCGCGTAACAGGTTATATTACAGGAGATTATACGCAACGTTTTAATTCTGCAAAACAAGCTGAGGTTCTGGATCGGGTGAAGCATAAGTGAATCCATCCATGCACATCTGCGAATATCGAAGGGAAAGTATTAACGAAGGCATCGGATTGCGAGCGGTCGTGTTTGTGAGCGGCTGCCGTCACGCTTGCCATGGTTGCTTTAATCCTGAATCGTGGGACTTCAGCTACGGACAACCTTTTACACTAGCGCTCCAACAAGAGGTGATTGAGGAGATTTCTGATAATCCATTATTACATGGCCTGACCTTATGTGGAGGAGACCCCTTTTTCTCAGCAACTGCCTGCGCGTCCTTTATCACCAGCTTTCGCAAAGCTTGTCCAGATAAGACGGTCTGGGCATACACTGGGTTTATCTTTGAAGCGTTACTCATGTTAGATGAACAACGTCAGCTATTGGAGTTATGTGATGTCGTTATTGACGGTAAATTTAAAGCTGAACAAAAGGACACCTCCTTGCGCTTTCGCGGAAGTCGTAATCAGCGAATCATTGATGTGAGGAAAAGTCTTGCAGTAGGCTCCGTTATCGAATGGACGGAATAGCAATAATTAAATCTATACCTTTTACCTCCTCAGTATTATCCTGATAGAAAGCGATTGTAATAATCTACCAAGGAGGTAATTGGGTATGGCTACATATACCATCCAGCCAAAACGTTCGACTCTGCATGGCTCTTTCAGCAGAGAGGCCACCCCTATCCTGACAATTCATTCTGGTGACACTGTTCGATTTAAGACGCTTGATGCAGATTGGAACACAGGCCCTGAACAGATAGACGGAAAACGAATAGAGTTTTGTACTCGCGAACATCCTCAGGATAGCGGACATGCCTTGATTGGTCCCTTGTACATTGCCGAAGCCAAGGCTGGACAAAGCTTAGCGATACATATTAATGAATTGCGCGTAGGCACATGGGGCTGGAGTGAAGGTGGCGGATTTACCAGTGCCGTAAATAACCGTCTAGGGATAGAGGAAGGAGAAGGGTATGGTTTAGTCTGGGAATTAGATGCGGCTAACCTGATAGGAACTAGCAATAAAGGACATAAAATTCGCCTCCACCCTTTTATGGGGGTGTTGGGTATGCCACCAGACGAATCAGGTATTCATTCGACGATTCCTCCTCGCTTCTGTGGTGGCAACATAGATTGTAAAGAGCTAGTACCCGGAAGTACTCTATACTTGCCAATCCCTGTAGATGGTGGGCTTTTATCAGTAGGAGATGGACATGCAGCCCAAGGCGATGGTGAAGTATCTGGCCTTGCCATAGAATGTCCGATGGAGTTGGTTGACCTCACTTTTACAGTAGAAGATCAAGCACTTTCTTTCCCAAGAGCACAAACACCAACTAGTAAAATCACGTTTGGTTTCCATAAGGATTTACACGAAGCCTCTATGATTGCACTGGAGGGTATGATTGATTGGATGCAGGAGCTATATGGCTACGAACGAAAAGAAGCCTTAAATCTAGCCAGCCTTATCGTTGATTTACGCATAACCCAGCTGGTCAACGATGTTGTAGGTGTTCATGCCGTGTTAGAGAATGATGGACTTGTTGATATACATGAAAAATTAAAATGAGCATGAATTAGATGACTTCTCTGCTCCTGATAAAAAAGGGTGCCAACTATCATAGTCAGCACCCTTTTACCTACTAATTAAGCATTTTGTTTGTTCCCTTTAGGATTACTCAAAAACACCTTCATCATCATTGGTGTCACAATTGTCGTAATCAATACTACAACTACAATAACCGCAAACATATCACTACTTAACAGGTTGGATTCAAGACCCATTGCCGCGATGATAAGTGCTACTTCCCCGCGTGATACCATGGCTGCACCAACACCAAGGGAGCTTCTCCACTTAAATCCTGCTAATCTTGCTCCGATCGCAGAACCGATGAGCTTTGTTAGGATCGCTACCACACTCAAACCAAGGATTAACCAGATGTTCTGTGTGATTCCCATAAATTGAGCCGTTACTCCAATCGACGTAAAAAACACAGGCACGAAAATAGAGTAACTGATCGTTTCTACCTTTTCAAACACTTCATGCTTATGTTTCGTTAGACTTATAGCAACACCTGCGATATAAGCACCAATGATACCAGCAACACCTGCATACTCAGCTACGTAAGCATACACAAAACAAATGATGAGACCTGCTGAAATCACTGCCTCTGAAACACGAAGCGGGGCAAATTTATTTAAAACCCATGGAACCACCTTCCATGCTAAAAGAATAGCTACTACAAAGAAAGCTACCTTTTTCAAGACCACTTCTCCTAGATTGATGTCCCCACCTGCAAAGCTCATAACAAAAGCCAAGGCAATAATTACAAGGACATCATCAATAACAGCAGCCCCTAGAATTGTTGTTCCTTCACGTGATTTTAATTTCCCCATTTCTTTCAATGTTTGAACAGAAATACTTACGCTAGTTGCAGAAAGTAACAAACCAAGGAAAATAGACTCAATTACAGATAGTTGTAGATAAATACCCACTAGATAGCCACATGCGAACGGAAAAATAATTCCCGCAATACCTACAAATGTTGAAGCCTTACCAGTACGTTTGAATTCCTCCGTATCGGTTTCAAGTCCTGCAATAAACATCAATAAGATAACACCGATTTGACTCAATTCCTGAAGAATGTCTGTATTCGTTACTACCCCAAGCACAGTAGGCCCTAATACAATACCAATAAGGAGCTTTCCTAATACGGAAGGCTGACCTAATTTAACACTGATATCTCCAGCAATCTTTGAAGCTAGTAAGATGATTGCTAATTGAAAAACAAGCATAGTTCCCCACCTCTTTTATGTTTATATCTTGAGCACACCAAGGGAAAAAAATACAAAAGGAGCCCATCAACCGTAGCTAAAAAAAGACATAGCAAAGCTGCGGTGGCAGGCTCCTCCAAAAAACAGATATTCTGTTTATCAAACACATTTTTGTTTCCCGATTGAGTTATACGCACTATCTCAAAAAAGGTTTCAAAATTAACTACATTTCTATAATCTTACATATGTTTTATTTTAGATATAAAACTTCAAATCCAAACTAATTATTATACTAGAAAAAAGAACCTGACAACACACAGTGGTTATAACCTGAGTCCTGTTCGGTTCTTTCATTTTCGATTTAGTCATGAAGAGAGGCAGACTTACCTTGTTCTTTTAAGCGAATTCCCCAGACATAAAAGATAATACTAACAAGAGATAAAAGAGCTAGAAATAGGAACATAGCAAGTCCATTAAACTGTGACAAAATCATCCCTGATAAGCCTGGACCGATAAATGAACCTAGTGCAGTAAAGCTAACTGCTCCAAAATAAGTTCCTCGAATATGATCCGGAGTAATTTCATCAATGATTGCATATTCAGCAGGTATCAAAAAAATTTCACCTATAGTAAAAATAATCATTGAAAGTAAAAACGACGTAAAGCTCAGCGAGAAAGCAAAGCCAACGATGCCGACACAAAATAATGAAGTCCCGATCACAATGGATTGCAAGGAGGTCCTTTTTTCCATGAGGCGCAGGATAGGGACGCTTAGGATAATGATAACAATCGCATGAGCAGACCATAGCACCCCTAAGAATGTAATGGCACTCTTTACATCTGCGTAAAAATATTGAGAAAGAGTCACAGAAAATTGACCATGCACGGTTGTCGCTAACAATCCGCCTAGTAGGAATAAGAACAATATTTTATCTCTCCCCATTGCTTTCATCGATGCTCGGAAGGTCACCTTCTCTTGTTGTGCAGAAATGGATGTAACCTTATATTTTGCAAATAAAAGATGTAATACAAGGCTGTAGAGTAAAAATACAGCACAAGAAATATAGAATGGAAGCGTACTAGTTGCTTGTAAGCCCAGAACTGTGCCTAATAAGGGACCAATAGCAAATCCCAAATTTCCGCAAAAATATTTCATTGAAAAGGCGCGAAGCCTCTTCCCACTTTCCGTAAGGTCAGCTATTAATGCCTTAGAACAAGGCTCAAAAAACGACATCGTAAAACCTCTACCTATTGTCACTAGCATCAGTATGCTAGGAAATGGGTGGAATGTTAATCCAATTAACATGATAGCTGAGAGAATCAAGGATGCCATCATGACCTTTTTCCTTCCGATTAAATCAGATAAAGTTCCTCCTAAAAATCCACCGAACATCGCTGCCAATGAACTAGAACCTATCAAAAAACCGATTTGGGTAATGGAAAGATTAGTATGTTCCCCTAAATAAATAGCAAAATAAGGTATTATCATTCCATTTCCAATGTTCAGTAATACTGACCCAATTAACATAAGCTTTACAACAGGATGGAACTCCTTCCATGCTTGTAGCATTATTTACTCCCCTTTATATAGGAAAGCAATCTATCCTGCATAGTCGTAAGCTGGTCTAAGCGAAGACTATAATTGATGACTCTCTCACTTGAGTGGTGGGCTCGAATCAGTCCTGCGCATCGAAGCATGCTTACATGATAATGAAGATTGCTTTTTGCTAATTGAGTTATTTCGGTTAGCTCCTTAAATGTTCGAGGTTTCTCATAAAGACTTTTTAAAATAAGAATCCGATTCTCATCCGACAAACTATTGAAAATTGTAATCGTTCTTTTCGAGATGTATGGCGAATTCCTTTCTAGCTCTATTGGGTAGAGGCAGGTTACGAATCCTTTATAATAATCGACTACACTTAGCGGTGCGTAATGATATTGAGGAACAAGCAAAAGCTTTTGAATATTTTCAGATTCAATTCTTATGCCATTTGTGCTGTGTTCCACAATATCAACAGGGTCCAGATTCTGCATTAATTCCCTTTTTTCATTTGCGTCATTTTCAAGAACTTCCAATATAAAAGGATCTATATGCTTGAAATATTGCTCATTCCATTCGGTAAATAGATACACAAAATGCTCATGTAAATCAATCATATCCATAGGAATGACATCTACCCACGGTCGCATACAATCATACATTTCAGTTGTAGACAGCCGTTCAAACCACGTAATAAAATTCTCAGGTGTCCGTTCTCCAGGACATTTATGTATAAGCAGGCTAAATCGATGAAGAATCTCCATTCGTTTATCTTTCAGTGCTTCTTTAAAGGTAGGCTGTAATTTTTTATCTACCTCTTTCTTCCAATCAGACCCTAATTCGTATATTTTTAAACGATCCCTATTTACGTAATAATACAAACTTGTAACAAACTCATATACAGGTGCATAGTCCACTTCCAATTTGTACATGCTATCCTCACCCTTTAATTAGTTATAATTTTTTGGAACAATTTTAGTTATAATTTTATAGAACTAATTATACACTGTCAATATTTATGAAAATCTACGTGTATATAGACATATAAAATCAATATGAAGGGTCAATTCTAGAGTTTGTCGGTTACTACGTAATTTCTACTTTAAAATATAAAAAATGATTTCTGATTGTGATACCATTTGGATATAGAATCAGATGAGTGCCTACCTCACTTCTACACGAAATACTATTGGTTCATAAAGGAGCAATTATAATGAACAAAATCGACACCTATACAACAATTGTTGAAACTGCCTACAGGCTTTTTGCCGAAAATGGGTTTGAAAAAACTAGTTTAGCTATGATCGCAAAAGAAGTCGGGATTTCTAAACCAGCTATCTATTACTACTTTGAATCGAAAGAAGCACTCATCGACTTTCTCTTTGAAGAAATTTGCAAAGAAATTGATTTTCAAAAATCCTTTTCGATTGAAGCATACACAAAAGAAAATTTCCAAACTCAATTATTATCTGATGGCTTCCATATGATAGAAGCTCAAAAGGAAGATAAATATATTTCACTGATTTTCAACGAGTTTCTTTTACTTTCCACTCGCAATGGGAAATACCAGCAAAGATTACACCACGTCTTGGAGGGATTTCTTGCAGGATTCTCAGATTTATTAACAAAAGGAGCAGAATTAGGGATCGTATCAAGTAAGAACCTAAGCACTAAAGCCCATATTCTTACTATGGTGTTTGATAATATCGGGAACTACATGCTTATGGGCTTTGATTTAGATTATGCGGACATTTGGAGACAAGCTGTGCAAAGTGTTTTGGTAACTAAAGACTGATTGGTTATTTGTCCCAAAAGCAAAAATCATCTGGAGGATCAGGCGTTTTTCCACCCTTTTTATACAGTTGGCTTTGTATCAGTTAATGAGATGGGGACTTGTTAAATGGGGGCTTTTCCCCATATGTGAGAGGACGCCACAACCTCTCAACCGGCCCCATCTGAAAGTATTTGATCCAATTACTGAGGATTACTTGTATTTCAAATATCACAAAGTCCACACAACAGACTAGATCAGCCTAACTTCCCCATACAATCTCTCCTCGTACATTTTTATACACCATTCATCCTCCCGTTTTATGCCATTTATTTGGTCCCAGCTAAAAAAAATCTTGAAAATATTTCTACTTGTAGTGTATTGTTTACTTACCGGTAAGTAAACAAATGTTATTCATACTTTTTAAAAATTTCTACACGGATGGATGTTGAGGATTTTCATGTCCATCCGTAAAAATGAGATGAGAAAAGAGGAGTACGAAATGACTTCACCATCTACAAGAATTTTAGAATTTGATTTTGCAAGGGCTGGAGCTATCCTCGGTATGATCATCGTGAACTATTCTACCGTAATGAATGCTGGAACAAATGGACCCGATTGGTTAGTAGCTTTAACCAGCTTGTTTCAAGGAAGGGCATCCACCATCTTTGTGATTTTAGCAGGGATCGGTATTTCGCTCATGACGAAGAAAGCGAGAAGTTCCAACAACCCCGCTTTCATTAGACAGAGCCGAAGTACCATTTGGAAACGCGCTCTGTTTTTATTTGTTTTAGGAATCCTTTTATACCTCTTTAGCTGGACAGGAGACATTTTGCATTATTATGGGGTCTACATGTTTTTGGGCTCATTTCTGATTGCTGTTTCCAGCAGGACATTACTTCTAGTTTTAGTAAGTGTTCTCTTTACCTCCCAGCTTCTCCAGCTCGCTCTCAATTATTTAGTAGGCTGGGACCCTTTGCATCCAATGATCAATTATTTGGATTTCTGGACAATGGAAGGTTTTTTTAGAAATTTACTATTTAACGGTTACCATCCCGTATTCCCCTGGGTATGTTTCTTTTTATTGGGAATGTGGCTAGGCAGACAAGATTTATTGGATAAAGACCACCGTAAAAAAATTCTCATCTGCTCTATCATAGTTACTATCACTATGGAAGTGCTCTCCGCAATACTCATTAAGCAGGTAGGATACATGCTTGGAACAGATACGGCTGGATACTTATTTTCAACTAATGCATTTCCCCCCAATATTTTTTATTTTGTATCCGGTTCAAGTACATCTATTATTGTGATCCTGCTATGTGTGTACTTCACTGAACGGTTTTCTATCAACTGGTTTACCAAAACAATGGTTAGAACCGGGCAACTGGCGTTAACTCACTATGTGAGTCATGTGTTTATTGGCTTTAGTATCTTGCAATACATCGGTAGGCTAGAAAATCAAACCCTTGAATTTGCCGTCTCCTATTCCCTTGCTTTCTTTGTAATAACCGCGGTACTCTCATTTTTTTGGAAGGACAAATATAGTAGAGGTCCACTTGAAAGTATCATGAGAAAATGCAGTAGGTAATCCTACTTATATAGATTATCCTCTATGCGAATTTCCATAGAGGCTTCACTTTGTAACCAGCCTTGCAGGTTTTCCAGCTCAAATAACTGCTCAATATGATAAACACCCGACGGGAACGCAGAGCGATAGATAGCATCAGCAACCGATACAGCCACCTTGGCGGTCATGTTAGATTGATTCTTGCCATGTAGCAAGCAACCAATGCTCTTGTTCCTGTTTTCCTTTATCCCCCATGCATCAACCTTTATAGCGAATTGTTCTCCTCCCATGCGAATTCTACTAAAACAGTTGATTGCAGTATTTCGGACTCTTTTCCCTGTTAAAAAACGCGAGATTCCCGATGCACGCAGAGCAGCCATGAATGTGGTCATCACGGCCGAATCGAAGCATAAGCGCGTAGAAACGGACGGAATGCCGAGCGTACGGGCAAGCGTTTGTTGATCTGAAAAAGGAAACCGATATGCCCTTTTTTGTCCCAAATCTGAGCCAAAATCCACTATCTTTCCATCTGTAAAGCTATTAACCAGCACGTTACGATTATTTTCCCTGATTTCGAAGCCTGCGTTTAGGTTATCAACCGTCCATTCAATAGCTGCCCTCCCATGCCGATCCCCCAATCCGAGCATAATGGCTAGTTCTATGACATCAACCTGATCCAACAGCTTCTGAGCCTGAAGCACCAGCAAATTTGTTAGTCCGGGTGCAAGTCCAACGCTTAGAACCGCTGTTGCACAATTCTCCCTGGCCTCTATTTCCCATCGCTCCACCTGAGCTAAAAAGGAGCCATTTGCGGAAACATCCACATAATGCGTTCCCGATTGGAAGCAGGATCGTACAAAGGTAGGATCGCTTTGATCTAAACACATGATGACCAGCTTAACCTCAGTGAGCATATGTAGATCGATCGGCTCAGAGATATCCAATTGGAGAGGCTTTACTTTCCCTGCTGTTGACTGGCAAAACTGCTCAGCACGCTCTCTATTACGTCCAGCCGCATAAATGAATCCCGGATATTTTTCACCTAATTCCTTACAGATTGTTCTTCCTACATGTCCATATCCCCCAACCACAATGATTGTATCTTTCATGATGATCTTTTCTCCTTTAGATGACCTTTTCTCTACTTTTTCTACATGTCCGCTAGGTTAAGCTTTAACGGCAAACCATCCGTCAACAAAATAAGAACCGAAATAACGGGTTGCATGCGTAAATCCTGCCTGTTCCAAAAGCTCCTGTACAATCGAGGCTGGTACAAGATCAGACTCGCGACCAATAGAAGCTTCAAAACGCTCCCAATCCTCAGGCGGAATGCCATTGTCCAGCATATGATTTTTCCACGCCTGCATTTGTACATGAAAAGCACCTGTATTCGGTTCACCATTGAACGAGGCTAGGCAAAAAGGAGCTCCAGGCTTTAGACGTTCTCCTATACACTGTAGTAGCTCCTGCTTTTGTTTTACACCTTTTACAAAATGGAGTACTAGCAAACAAGTAGCCGCATCATATTGATTTTCCAAAGGAAGCTGTTCGAGCGTTCCTTGAATAAGCGACACTCGCTCTCCTAATGCAATCGATTCCGCGCGGCTCTTGGCAATTTCCAGCATTTGAGCAGATGGATCTATCCCTGTAAATGTCCAAGACTCATGTCTGCTTCCTAACGTCACAATTTCTTGTCCTCCACCAGCTCCAACAATCAACACATCAAAACTAGAATTTCCTCCTTGTAACTGCGCCGCCATCAGGCGATCCGTCATATCATACAGGTGGAAATAGCCTGGTATTTTTAAAGAAATGGTTTTTTCATAACGTTTTACGTCTGGGTGATCCCAGCTCATGGCAGTGTTTGTGTTTTCGTTTTCCATCATTCATAGCCCCTATCCTTTTAATGGTCCCTCTATAAAGCTTTTCAGCCTTCCTTATCTAAAATTCTGGAAAACTAGCATAACGACTACACTTACTATGAGAGTACGACATGCACGATGCTGTAAAAAACATTTTGCTCTTTCCAGCGCCTCATGTATCCTGTAGATTATAAATAAGAATTATTCTCAATTATAAAGCTATGGATAAAAAACACTATCCCACATATCTGGGATTCTTTATAAAGAACAAAATAGTCTTTAGAAAGTGTGGGATATCAAATATGAATTCAAAGATGAAAGCCATCCAACACAAACTGATGACTCTGGCGAAAAACTCTGCTTCATCACAGGATTACCGGATAGCGTTACTTACTCATTTGCGCAGTGCTGTACCGTTTGATGCAGCCTGTTGCTCTCTTGTGGACCCCCAGACGCTTCTGTCCATAGGCGCAATCACTGAAGAAGGAGTCGAGGCAATCCACCATAAATTATTTGAATACGAATATCTACGAGAGGATTTTATCCCATACGATCAATTGGTCAAAGCAGATGAGCACGTTGCTACTTTAAGTAAAGCGACAGGAGGGAATCTGGAACAAAGTGCTCGCTACCGAAATGTTCTCTTTCCCGCAGGATTTGCAGATGAAATGCGGGCGGCTCTCATGTACGAAGGAGCATGCTGGGGTTATTTGACGTTATTTCGCCATCATGATCGTCCATTGTTTCATGAGGATGAGCGTCAATTTATTTCTGCCCTTGTTCCATTGATTGCCTCTCATCTACGCCAAACAAGTATTTTACTGCCCACGGAGGAAACAACATGGGTAGAGGAGGGCCCTGGGATAATGGTGCTGTCTGAGCAACTCACCATTCTTTCCTCCAATAAAGCCGCGGACAACTGGCTAGCCTTGCTTCGAAAATGGGAGCGTATCGACAGCAGTACCCTACCAAGACCAATTCGAGTGGTCTGCTTCCGAGCATTATCAGAGACAGTAACATTAAAACAACAACCCTTTCAGGCAAAGGTATGTATTCGTCTCTCTGAAGGCCCCTATCTAACTATTCAAGCTAGCAGGCTTACCGGTCAGTCGGATTCTGTCCAATTGGCAGTCTGGTTTCAACCAGCCAAACCATCTGACATACTCCCGCTCATATCTGAAGCCTATGGATTATCAGAGCGTGAGAAGCAAATACTCGATCAAATTGTAAAAGGGTTCTCTACCAAAGAGATCGCCCATTCGCTTCATATTTCCCCTTTTACCGTGCAGGATCATCTGAAATCTATCTTCGTGAAGACAGGAGTAACAAGCAGGAGACAACTTATTTGGCACTTATTCTCCCGATTCAGTGTACATAATAGGTAGTCCTCTTTTCCAGAAACAAAGCGTTCATCACCTTTATCTCTCACTTTATGATAAGGAACTCATGTCAAAATGTCTGTTTGTATAGACACTTCGACATCTTCTCTCCTGTTTTAACCTTACAAGATGCGTATCTCCAACTTGGTGCAGTTATT
Organism: Brevibacillus laterosporus DSM 25; assembly: GCF_002706795.1. Taxonomy (NCBI): domain Bacteria; kingdom Bacillati; phylum Bacillota; class Bacilli; order Caryophanales; family Paenibacillaceae; genus Brevibacillus; species Brevibacillus laterosporus. The sequence continues at coordinate 2,395,946 of NZ_CP017705.1, read as the reverse complement.
GCATTATGAAGCTTTATATCATACAAAGGAGGTACTCTTTATGGAGAATACATTCACTGCTATCTCAAAAAGCAACTTTGTTACCATTGTAGAAGTAGATAATCCGCCAGCTAATACATTATCTTCTGCATCTATTGCAGAACTGCGCTCCGTTTTCCATACTCTTGCTACTGATGAAGCTACAAGGGCTATTATCTTGACGGGATTAGGTCGCTTTTTTATTGCAGGTGCTGATATTAAGGAATTCGTCGCTGTTCTTGGTAACGAGGCAGAAGCGTTAGCAATGGCCACAGCCGGGCAAGCTCTATGTGATGAAATTGAAGCAATGAACAAGCCAGTGATTGCCGCCATTAATGGGCCTGCATTAGGAGGCGGCTTAGAAGTAGCCTTGGGATGTCATTATCGAATCGCTGCCGATGATGCTATTCTTGGTCTCCCTGAATTAAAACTTGGTCTACTCCCCGCTTTTGGCGGAACCCAACGCCTTAGTCGCCTAACAAATCCTGCAATAGCCTTGGAAATCATTTTGACAAGTAAACAAGTAACCAGTAAAGAAGCGTATGAACTAGGGATCATACAAAAGGTTGTTACCTCAGAAGAATTACTCTCAACAGCAATAAAAACAGCTGAATCCTTTATTGAAGAAAAAAGCATGACAAGTATAACGCGTACCATAGAATGCATCATGCAGGGCTATCAAGAGGATATACAACAGGGTTTAAAAAGAGAACGCCATCGCTTTGCTGAATTATTTAACACGAAAGACGCAAAAGAAGGCATCCATGCTTTTGTCGAGAAGCGCAAACCTAAATTTATCCAATCATAAGGAGGATTTGCATGACGGAGGATGTTTTATTTACTACGAACAAGAATGGGGTAGGCACCATTCTATTGAACCGACCAAAAGCCCTCAACTCCCTCTCTCTTGATATGTTGTTGCCAATGCTAGCAAAGCTAAAGGAATGGGAGTCAGATGATACAATCAACCTGATTGTTCTAAAGGGAGCTGGTTCAAAAGGATTTTGTGCAGGAGGAGATATTAAGGCACTGTATCAAGCAAGAAACAATGAATTGTCCCTCCAAAAAGCACAGCGTTTTTTTGAAGTTGAGTACCAGCTCGATCAATATATGTACCGTTATTCAAAGCCCATCCTTGCTTGCTTAGATGGTATCGTCATGGGTGGTGGTGTCGGCCTTACTTATGGTTGCAGTCACAGAATTGTGACTACTCAGACAAAATGGTCGATGCCTGAAATGAATATTGGTTTTTTCCCTGATGTGGGAGCAGCTTATTTTTTAAATCAGGCCCCTGGAAAAATAGGCCGTTATTTAGCATTGACCGCAGCGGTTATCCGTCCTGAAGATGTACTCTATATAAATGGCGCTGATGCTTGCATTCCAAGTGAAGCCTTACATGACTTTTTACATCAGGTTGAAGAAACAAATTGGCAACACCAAAACGTAGCGCAAGCTCTAGAAAAACAAATTCAAGCCTATTCACAGCCCTCCGTCTTAAAGAGTGAGCTTGCTTTATGGCAGGAAGAAATTGACCGTCACTTTGCATTTTCTTCAATCGAAGAAATCATCGACTCTCTTGGACAGACTCCCAATAAATTCACAGTCAAAACAAAGGAAATCTTATTGTCTAAATCGCCTTTTTCCCTAAAAGTAACTTTACAGCAACAGATTAAAGGAGAACACGCAACGCTAGAGGAATGCTTTAGGAACGATCTCATCCTTGCCAAAAACTTCATGAAACACAGTGATTTCTATGAAGGGGTTCGTTCTGTTCTGATCGATAAAGACAATAGCCCGAGCTATCAATATAAGCATTTATCTGACGTTAATGAAGAAATGGTGCAGAAATTTTTTCATGTATAAACTAGAAAAAGCCGATCTCAAGAGAATCGGCTTTTTTGATGATTAAAACCAGCGCTCGGTTACTACCTTTTTGCGAGTGAAAAATTGAACACCATCTTTTCCATTCGTTCCTAAATCCCCATAAAAGGATGCTTTGTTTCCTGCAAAGGAGAAAAACGCCATAGGAGCTGGAACATTTACATTGACACCAATCATTCCCGCATCTATTTGATCTCGGAAAGTTTGAACATGCTTTCCGCTGGATGTATAAATAACCGCTCCATTTGCAAACTTTGATTGATTTGTGAGCTCGATGCCTTCTTCAAGATTTTTTACTCTGACTATACTCAGAACAGGGGCAAAAATTTCGTCCTGCCAAATTTTCATATCTGGCTGCACATGATCAAATATAGTAGCACCTACATAATAGCCTTCCTCTTCTTTCACATTCCGACCATCAATCAGTAGAGTAGCTCCCTCCTTTATCCCGGTCTCGATATATCCTAAAACACGCTCTTTATGAACTTCACGAATTAAAGGGCCAACAAAATTTTCTTCATAATGCCCATCTCCCGTTTTTAATTTACGCGTTTCCTCAACTAGAACTTCAATGAACTGATCAGCAATTTCATCTACGACAGCAACTACTGAGCATGCCATACAACGTTCTCCACTACTTCCAAAGGCTGCTCCTACTACACCTTGGACTGTCTTTTCCAAATGGCAATCCGGCATAACAATGGCATGATTTTTAGCACCAGCTAAAGCCTGAACGCGTTTTCCATTAGCAGTACCTTCCTGATATACATATTTCGCAACAGGTTCCGATCCTACGAAAGATATTGCCTTAATGTCAGAATGCTCCACAATGCCATTTACTACCTCTTTACCGCCATGCACTACGTTCAAAACTCCCTTTGGAAAACCTGCCTCATAAAAAAGCTCCGCTAATCTCCCTGCTAAAATAGGAGTACGCTCAGAAGCTTTTAGCACAAAAGTATTACCGCATGCGATCGCTAGTGGAAACATCCATAGTGGTACCATCATCGGAAAGTTAAATGGTGTAATACCTGCCACTACTCCAAGCGGATAACGCCAAATAGATCCATCAATCCCTCCTGCAATATTAGGTAAGGTCTCGCCCATCATTAAGCTTGGAGCTGATGTGGCAAGCTCCACTACTTCAATTCCACGCTGTACTTCTCCACTAGCATCCTTTAGGGTTTTTCCATTCTCCAATGTGATAATTTGAGCAAGCTCATCCTTATGCTGCTGCAATAATTGCAGGAATGTATACAATAATCTTGCCCGATTTGGAATCGGTACCTCCGCCCATCTTGTGTAGGCCTGAGCTGCTGCTTTTACTGCTTGATCTACATCCATCTTCGTAGATAGGGGTACTATCGCAATGCTTTTCCCTGTTGCCGGATTTGGGATTGTTTCATAATCTGAGCCTGTTGAATCCACCCATTCTCCATTAATATGATTCTGAATGGTTTTTACATGTAGCGTTACCATTATCATTCACTCCTTTTTAGAGAATGCTCTTGGCTTGTTCATTTACTTTTTTATAGAGGACAGACATATCCATCTCTCCCCATCCTTCTTTTTCAGCTTCTTCATAAAGCTTGAATAATGCTTTACTAATAGGCAGATCTAACTCGCTATTTTCTGCTAAATCGAGGGCTAAGCCTAGATCCTTCCGCAGTAGCTTTAATGCAAAGCCAGGGTTATAGTCATCGAGCGCTATAAAGCTTTTGTAATTTCGTTCATAGATTCTGCTTTGTCCATAACTGACATGTAAAATATGAAAAAGAGTGTCTAGATTCATCTTGTTCTTTCTGGCTAAGGTAAGAGCCTCACTAACTCCTGCTGTATAAAAACCAATCAGTAAATTATTAATGATCTTCGTATTGGTTCCACTATCTATCTCATCGCTTACGTGAAAAATATTGGTTCCTAGCACATTCATAATTGGTAGAACCTGCTCATAGACTTCCTTCGAGCCACCAATCATAAAGGTAAGTGTCCGATTAATCGCACCAATGACCCCTCCGCTGACGGGAGCTGCGAGAAATTTAACTCCTTTATCTGTTGCCGCTTGCAATATCTTCACATTTACATCAGGTGAAACCGTACTTGTGTCAATGAAAATCATGCTAGGGTGGCTATGTTCGATAAGCCCCTCTTTTCCTAGATATATGTCTTCTACTACTTGAGGGGAAGGAAGGCTGGTGAAAATAACCTCGCACATTGCTGTCAGGCTAGGAATATCAACATCAACGAATCCACCCGCTTGTTTCAAGGAAGCCTCGGCTGCTTTGTTCAAGTCTAGCCCATATACTTGGAAGTTGGATTCCACTAAATTCTTAGCCATCGGAAGACCCATATTTCCTAGTCCGATAAATCCTATCTTCTTCATTACCTTCAGCCCCCTTAAACTACATATTCACCTGAATTTATCATTTTATTCGCAATTTTCCGTTTAGAAAGTATGAGATTTGAATACATAGAAAGTGTTACGGATCGAATACTATCCACGATTGCCCTCCTGCTTGTTCCCTTAGACTCTAGGCTCGAAATAATGGATATCGTAGCCGCTTCTACTTGACGATAGCCTTCTTCACAAAGCACATCCGTCATCAGTTGTTTTACTCCCTCCTTGTCTTCTCTATATTTTTCCCTCGCCTTCTGATTTCGAATAAGTACGGACTCCATCATATATATATCCCGGATACTATCAGCAAGTAATCGCAAGCATTCCTGTTCCTGCTCCAATTGATGATCAATCCGCTTTGCAAACATTTCTAATGCAGAATAAAACAACTGCTTGGAGTAGTATAGAAACTGCTCATTTCTACTGATATTTTCATCCATTTCTATCTCTTCGTTTTCAACTGTTTTTTTTAACATCGCTCTTGCAATCGTCAGACGATTTATTTCATTTGTCCCCTCAAAAATACGACTAATCCTAGCGTCACGATATAATCGTTCCACTTCATACTCCTGCATATAGCCATATCCACCATGAATTTGGACCGCTTCATCTACAATCCATGCTAATGCTTCGGAGCTCAAAACCTTATTAATGGCACACTCCATCGCGTATTTAGATAGTTCGTTGATCGCATCTTCCTTGCTGTGTAGAAAATCATCAAGTAAACCTGCTGTTCGGTATGCAGAGCTTTCCGATGCGTAAATGGCCACTGCCATATTTGCTATCTTTTCTTGGATCATAGTGAATTCGACCAATTTCTTTCCAAATTGCTGGCGTGTCGTTCCATAACAAATGGATAATTGAAGAGCCTGCTTTGCTGTACCGATATTACCAAACGCCAGTTTAAGCCGAGCTAAATTGAGAATATTTAGTGCAACACGATGCCCTTTTCCCAGTTCCCCTAGAACATTGGTAACAGGAATAGAAACCTCTTCTAATAGTAATGTAGCTGTAGAAGAGCCCTTAATACCCATTTTCTTCTCTTCAGGTCCAATTGAAACCCCGCTAACACCTTTTTCAACGATAAATGCTGTCATTCCATGCGTTGTTTTTGCAAATACTACAAAAACATCCGCAATCTTTGCATTTGTAATCCATTGCTTTTCTCCGTTTAAAATCCAAGCAGTACCAGCATCGTTTAGATATGCAGTTGTTCTCGCTTGAAGAGCATCGGAACCAGCATTAGGTTCTGTTAAAGCATATCCAGCGATCCATTCCCCAGACACTAGCTTGGGCAGTATACGTTGTTTTTGCTCTTCGGTACCATAATATACATATGGGAGTGTGCCTACACCTGCATGAATATTAAAGGATATGCTAAAGGAACCCCCGTAACCCATCTTTTCCGCAACAAGTCCCGACACTTTTTTCCCTAAAGAAACTCCTCCATATGCTTCTGGAACATCCACTCCCAACAAACCAAGCTCTCCCACCTGTGCAAACAGCTTCCTCGTGACATTGTAGTCATGCTGTTCTATACTCTCCAATTTGGGAATAATATCATTCTTAACAAATTGCTCTGTCGTTCTAGAAATCAGCTCTTCCTCATCTTCAAAATCTTCAGGTGAAAAGAAAGAATGATTATCAAATAAGCATGATCCTGTGACCAAACATTTGTTGTCTTCTCTTATACCCATCCCTATCCTCCTCTTTGGCATTATTACACAACACCTATATTGCAAGGAGTATGCCAATGAATAGCGCCTGTAATACAAGGAGGTGACAAGGGAAAGATGTAAATTCTGTTTGAACAAATTGACAGAGTAAACACTTTTTTTATTACACATGAAACCGAGCTAGTTTATTGTATAGTGTGGCTCGTGAGATCCCCAAACGCTCTGCCGCTTTTGATTTGTTCCCTTTTACCTCTTTTAGGACATTTTCAATTAACTTTTTTTCTTCCTCTTCTTGATGTAGCATGGCGGCCTTGTGTCGATTTTGGAAGGAAACAATCGTCGAGTTCAATTCACTTCGAGCAGTAAAATTGTATATGAACTCCTCTAGCAATTCTTTTTTACCTATATGAGAATGATCGATCAATACATACATTCTCTCCATGACATTTATTAGTTCACGCACATTTCCTGGCCAATCATATTTAAAAAAGAGTCGTAATGCTTCTTCATCAATTGTTTTTTTGGTGATTCCGTATGTGGCACATAGCCTTCTGGAGTACTCTTCCATAATGTGGGGGATATCCGTTTTTCTCTGTCTAAGAGGGGGGATTTGAATAGGAATAACATGAAGACGATGATAGAGGTCCTCTCTAAATTCACCTCTCTTCATCAGTTCCCCTAAATTCTTATTCGTTGCTGTAATCAATCGGAAATCTACAAACACCGGATGTACACTTCCTATACGTTCAATCTCTTTTTCCTGTAAAACCCTTAAAATTTTTACTTGGGTTGATAGTGGTAAATCACCAATTTCATCTAAAAACAAAGTGCCTTTATGGGCAAGCTCAAATTTTCCAGGCTTTCCATCCTTATTTGCCCCTGTAAACGCTCCACCCGTGTAACCAAAAAGTTCTGATTCTAATAGATTATCTGGGATAGCCGTGCAATTTACAGGGATAAAAGCACCTTCCCTGGTCATTCCAAGATCATGAATGGCACGCGCAAACTGTTCTTTTCCAACCCCACTCTCTCCCATAAGTAAAACAGGAGCTTTAGACATTGCGGCTTTCCTAGCCATTTGTTTTGCCTTCATAATAGCGGGACTTTCTCCAAGTATCTCCTCCATTTGAACGGATGTACGGAGCTTATCCGGTCTGTGGGTTGGCTTTACTCTAGTCAACGTGGCATGCAAGTACTTCTGGTACATCAGAAATTCCTGGTTACGAATTGCGCCTTCAAATTTCTTATTCTCAGCATTTGTAATATATAAAGGAAGCCTTACGATATCCTGCATAGAAAAACTAGAAGTTTCCGTATAAAAATGATTCGATAACAAAGGGGCTATTATGCCATCTAAGCCTATCCCTTCCTCCAACCCCTGAACACAATCCTGTAATTTTATAACTCCAAGTACCCCCCCTTTTTCAATAACAGGGAGCTCCGTACTCTCAAATTGGACCATCCTCCGCATAACCTCTCTAATAGAACTTTCTTTACGTACCATCCACTTATCTTTTTTCATCCAGTACAGGACGGAATAGCGGTCCACATTATTCATAGCCACCTTACTCCTTCCCCATAAGTTCAAATTGCCCACTTCATCCTAAGAACAGGAGTATCTGGTCTTACTAGTTCATGGTGAAGAAAAAAGCGATTGGTTAGGTATCCGCACGCTACCTAACATGCAAAGACACCCCTCATCGCTTTTTACTTTTCTGGCTCTTGTTCTATTGTTCTTTGGTTAAAACCGTTTTCGCTATTTCCTTATCTAACTCTTCGAATTCTTCATAGGAAATGGCTGCATACAATTCACTTCTCGTTTGCATATTAGCTAGTTCACCTTTTTGTGTACCTTGTTCTTTCATCACCTGAAAAACACGTTCGTATGCTTTAGCTGCCACTCTCAGGGACGTTACCGGATAAATAACCATATGGTACCCTAGCTTAGTGAATTCCTCTGTCGTATAATACGGTGTTTTCCCAAATTCAGTCATATTTGCTAGTAATGGTGCAGATATACGCTGGGCAAACACACGAAACTCCTCTGCTGATTCTAATGCCTCAGGAAATATGGCATCTGCCCCAGCTTCTACATAGGCACGTGCCCTTTCTATTGCTGCGTCCAAGCCTTCTACTGACCTGGCATCGGTACGAGCTACAAGTACCAACGATGGTGCTACCTTTTTAATCGCTATAATCTTCTGGACCATTTCTTCTGTAGTCACAAGTTTCTTTCCATTTAAATGTCCGCATTTTTTAGGAAGCTGCTGATCTTCCATTTGTACGGCGGCTACATTAGCCTCTAGCATTTCTCTAGCAGTGCGGGAGACATTAAGTATTCCGCCAAATCCTGTATCTATATCTACCAATACCGGTAAATCGGTAGCGCGTATTAATTCTCTTGCCCGTTGAGCTACCTCAGTAGACGTCACGATTCCTAGGTCTGGCAAACCACAACTAGCTGTATAAGCTGCACCTGATAAATAGAGCGCTGAAAATCCTGCCTGCTTCGCCATAAGAGCAGCCATCGCATCGTGTGTGCCGGGAATTTGCAAAAGGTCAGGAGCATTCATTAGCTCCCTGAATTTCATTGCTAATTCAGCTTGAGATGACGGCGGATCTACAATCCAAGCCATTGTGTTTCCCCCCTCTCTACATTAGAAACAATTCGATAAATTCGGTAACCGCCATGTTGCTCAATCTTTCTGAATCCATGCAAGCTTCTTTTATTTTATTGACTTGCTTTTGTGAATAATGAGTCCCCACATTCTCAATAAATTTTTCAATGACTTTAGGGATGGCTTCTACCCTGCGGAAGCGGTGCCCTAATGGATATTCGCATTCCACCTTTTCTGAAAAAGTGCCATCTTTATACTGTACTTGAACAGCGTTTGCGATCGAGCGCTTACTCGGTTCTAAATAATCAATACTGTACTGTTTATTTTCAACGACCACCATCTTGTCTCGTAACAAATCGATTCTTGAATCAGATGCCACTATATCTTCATAATGATCCGCTTTAATATCACCAAACAGCAATCCGATAGCCGTAATATATTGCAAGCAATGATCTCGATCTGCCGGATTATTCAATGGACCTATCTTATCAATGATCCGAATAGCTGATTCATGTGTTGTAATTTGAATGCTGTCAATCTCATCAAAACGATCCATTACTTCCGGATGAAGCTTGATTGCGCATTCCGCCGCCGTTTGGGCATGAAATTCGGCTGGATAGGAGACTTTGAACAGCACGTTCTCCATTACATATGAATCCAGTGGTCGAGCCAGCTTTATCCTCTGTTTATTAAATAATACATCCTGAAATCCCCAGCCCGGTGCAGTAAGAGCTGTTGGATATCCCATCTCTCCCTTCAAGGCCATCATAGCTAGCTGAACACCTCTGCTAGTTGCATCGCCGGCAGCCCAAGATTTACGCGATCCTGTATTAGGAGCGTGCCTATATGTCCGTAAACTACTATTATCAAGCCAAGCATTTGATAATGCGTTGTTTATTTCCTCACGAGTTCCCCCAAGCATCTGTGACACAACTGCTGTTGTTGCAATTTTGACAAACAATACATGATCAAGACCAACCCGGTTTAAGCTGTTTTCTAATGCTAGTACCCCTTGAATTTCATGTGCTTTAATCATCGCTTCCAGCACATTATGCATAGTCAGCGGTTGTTTCCCCTCCGAGATACGCACACGGCTAATATAATCAGCAACAGCTAAAATTCCGCCCAAATTATCTGATGGATGTCCCCACTCTGCTGCTAACCATGTGTCATTGTAATCAAGCCAACGAATGATGCAACCGATATTAAAGGCTCCTCTTACTGGATCAAGAACAAATGATGTACCTGGTACCCTACATCCATTTGGAACAACTGTCCCAGGAACAACAGGTCCCAGTAGCTTTGTGCAATCTGGATAGTTTAATGCTAAAATTCCACATCCGAGTGTATCCAATAAGACATATCTGGCAGTCTCAAACGCTTCCAAGCTCGTAATCCTTTTATGTAAAACATAATCTGTAATTTGCTCGATCAGCTCATCTGTTTTGTTTATCTCCCTATTTTTTAACAAAGTATCCTTCCCTTTCTATTTAAAATTATTTATCATGGTACATGATGTTGGTCAGAACATCATATAGGCGATGCTGGCTCACATAATTTCCCTCGCTTACTTCAAAGAACATGCCGCTCGCCTACATATTTTACACGTGGTCGGAATAGACGATTTTGTGCGTGCTGTTCAAGTACATGTGCGCAAATCCCTACGGTTCTCGCAGCGAAAAAGATAGGAGTGTATAATGGAATGGGAATCCCAAGCATCCAATACACAGGTGCTACATAATAGTCCAAATTCGGGTAGAGTCCATTTTCCCTCTCCATAATCCTCTCCCCCGCTTCACACATGCGGTATAAAAGATCGTCCCCCCTTATCTGACATAGCTGCTGTAATGCCCCTTTCATCATTGTCGCTCTAGGGTCCATTTTTTTCATATATACCCGGTGACCAAATCCCATGATCTTTTCTTTGTTCGATAGCTTGGTTTGTAGTAACTCCTCGAACTTGGAAATTGTTCCTGCCTCTAGCAGTAAGTGCATGACAGCTTCATTTGCTCCCCCATGAAGGTTACCCTTTAAGGAAGCCACCGCCCCTGTCAATGCTCCGTACAAATCCGATTGCGTGGAAGCAATGACCCTTGCCGTAAACGTGGAATTTGGCATCTCATGCTCGCTGTACAAAAGCAGGGATAGATCAAAGATTTTCTCCTCAATCGGTGACGGCTTTTTTCCAGTGACCATATAGAAAAAGTTAGCACTAAACGGTAGAGCCTTGTCGGGATGGATCGGTTCCTTTTTTGTCAGAATCCGATAGCTATTTGCCACAATACTAGGAACTTGACCCAATAATTGATAAGCACGCTCTTTATTAACAAGCAGGGAGCGATCATCAATCGCATGATCATACCCTCCAAGAACGGAGATGCCTGTTCGTAGACCGTCCATAGCATGCGTTTGCTCAGGCAAAAGCTTTAAAACCTCAAGCACCGCAGCAGGCAGTTCATATCGTTGAATCATGCTAGCTTCGAGAATTTTTTTCTCTTCCTCATCGGGAAGCCGCCCCTCCAGTAAAAGATGAATAACATCGACATAGCTATAGGATTTAGAAAGCTCAATCAGATCGTAACCCCGTATCACGATTTCCTCTTGTATGGTATCAAGGTAGGAAATGCTTGTTTCTGTAGCCACAACACCGTCTAGTCCAGGAGAAAATTTTTCAAGACCATTCATTTTTCTTCCTCCATTCCAAATAAATGTTCTTTGGTTAGCTTGTAGGCTTTTTCAAGGTTGCGATAGTAATCTGTTTTTACTTCTTCGGTAACTTCTTGTTGTTTTATTTCATTTCCTAAAAGAACATAAATCACTTCTAACGTAGTAGGACTCTCTATACTTAGATTGTTCATAATTGTTGTGTTGAAATAATTCGTAAAATACCCTACTGTCCCAAACAAAAAATCCCTCCTAGACCCCCAAGCATTCCACACGCAAAAAAACAACTTCCTGAAAGAAAGTTGTTGTTAATGGGCGAAAAACTCAAATAAACATGTAAAAATCGGAAATACCACATGTTTAATCGCTCGCACTTAACACCTCCTATCCTCGTAGGAACTGATGTGTGCTAAAACAGGCAGGTCTCCTGGCTCATGATCATCGCGATTCGAACCTTCCCATTTTCATTACGATGAAAACAGTGGTATTTTCGAACAGCTCCCAATTACAGTTGCGGGACAGCGTCGGATTCTAACCGATCTTCCCTATTAAGCAGATAAAAAAACGTTATCTACACCTGTTTCTACACATATTTGATTTTCAGCTTAAACATAACAAATAGTCTAAAAAATTACAATTATTAATTTTAAATCTCTAGTGACTTTATTGCTTTGATATTGTTAAGTTGAACTTTTTGTACATGTATATACTGTCTCTAAACAAAAAATAACCTAGTAGCAGTAAATTCATGTTCTGTTTAGGAATAAATCGAACGAATTTGCAATCATTACGCTTTACATTCTAAAAACAGGATGAAATACCAATATATTGAATAAGGTATCCACCTGCCTTATAATCAAAACCAATACCATAATTAGGTAAATGAAGGAGGGTATTACTTGAAGAGTAAACAAATTTCGAGCAAGAAGATGTGGTGGTATGGCATAAGCATCGCTGTTGTTGCACTATTACTCATCCTTAGTTGGGCCGTTATCCGTAACTGGAACATTATTAACGTGCTGAATAAGGATAAACTTAGCTATAATTTCCAAAGTATGGACAATATTTTTCCAAGTCGATCTATAAAAACCTCACAGCCTGTCTTCCGATTTGAAACATTACAAAAAGAATTACCTCAGACTTATACATACAAAGATAAAACATTATCTGTTGAAGACTTTTTACAACGAACTCAGACGAATGGATTATTGGTTCTCAAGGACGATAAGATCGTTACGGAATTCTATCAAAATGGTGTGAATGAACAAACAAGGTTTACTTCTTGGTCAGTGGCTAAATCATTTATTTCTGCTCTAGTTGGTATCGCTATTGATGAAGGATTAATTAAAAATGTAAATGATCCAATCACCCACTATGTACCAGAATTAAAGGGTAGTGGCTACGATGGAGTACCTATCAAGGATATTTTACGAATGGCTTCTGGGGTTACCTTTGATGAAACCTATGACGCCACCTTTTCAGATATAAACATGATGATGTATAAAACATTTCTACTAGATACATCGGTGAATGATTATGCATTGGGGCTAAAATCTCAGCGTCCATCCGGGACTTTTCAGCATTATATTAGTATCAATACACAAGTTCTCGGCATGTTGATTAGTAAAGTCACAGGCAATCCCCCCTCCTACTATTTGCAGGAAAAAATATGGGGCCCTCTTGGAATGGAATCCGATGCTTATTGGAGTACTGATCGCCTCGGCACAGAACTATCCTTTATGGGTCTAAACGCAACTATTAGAGATTATGCTAGGTTTGGAAGCTTATATCTTCATGAAGGAAACTGGAATGGAAAGCAAATCATTTCAAAAAAGTGGGTGCAAGAATCCACACAGGTAGAAAGTCCTCAATCTGATCACGATCCTAAAGGAGTTTTAAACTACCAATATCAATGGTGGGAGGCTGATCCTTCAGATGGTGCCTACAGCGCTATTGGGGTCTATGGACAATTCATCTATGTTAATCCAAAGGCCAAAGTAGTAATCGTCAAAACCAGTGCTGATCCTGATTACGGTAGAGCTGATTATCATGGTGAAAATTTTGCCATGTTCCGTTCTATCGCGGAGCATTTCAAGAAGTAAACGCCATTTGTTTCCTTAATACTACTAGCTGGTTTCTCTACTAGTTGGTTTCTTTGTACCCAATCTCTTGTAACAATGTGATTGAAGATAATCCACAACTATAAATAAGACACTCTTTTCTCTTACATGCGAAAAGAGTGTCTCTGCTTTGTCTACCAGCTACTTTGTTTCACGATGAAGGGTGTATTTTTTTAGACGAGGGGAATATTTCTTTAGCTCTAGACGTTCGGGGTTGTTTCTTTTATTTTTTGTCGTAATGTAGGTACGATCTCCAGATTCAGTGCATTGCAAGGTAACCGTTACTCTCATTTGTCAAATCCTCCTGATCATGTATATTTACTATTCATTGCTAATTAGTGACTCAACAATCACATCACTTGTTGGCAATGGATCTTTCAAGGTATTCCAGTCTGCATTTAGCTCTTCATTTGTTAAAAGACAAGCATCTAAAGACCGGATGATATCACCTTTTTCTAACTCAATCCCGATACATACAATTTCATTCATACGATCTCCGAATTGAGGGTCCCACGTTTCTGCCCATTCAGGGTCTTCTGCTAGGATGAACTGCTTCTCTTCTTCGGGTAAAGCCGATACCCAATAGCCTGTTGACTCCAATTGAATAGATGAACCTGCCTGACTAATTGTTAAAGCTATGTCATTACGTGTAGCAATCCAGAGGAAGCCTTTTGCTCTCACCACATCCTCTGGCCAATCCTGTAGCCATTTATATAATCTCTCAGGGTGAAACGGAATTCTTCGACGGTATACAAAAGAGGATATTCCATATTCTTCTGTTTCTGGAGTATGACTTGGCTTTTGTAATTCTTGTAACCATCCAGCAGACTGACTCGCTTTTTCAAAATCAAAAAGCCCTGTATGCATAATCTTTTTTGGATCAACCTTGCCATAAGAGCTTCGGATGAATTTTGCCGTTGGTTGAAGCTTACGAAGAATCTGCTCCAAATGCAGTAAATTCTTTTCACTAACCATGTCACATTTATTTACGATTAAAACATCACAAAACTCGATTTGGTCAATCAACAAATCGACGATCTCACGCGTGTCTTCCTCATCCACTGCATGGCCACGCTCCAATAGGCTTTCTCCCGAAGAAAAATCATGCCAAAAACGATTCGCATCCACTACAGTCACCATTGTATCCAGCCGACAAATACTAGAAAGGTCTATCCCCTTTTCTTCATCTACATACGTGAAGGTTTGTGCTACTGGTAGCGGCTCTCCTATTCCGGTGGATTCAATCAGGATATAATCATAGCGATCTTCATTCACTAACCGTTCTACCTCTACTAATAAATCCTCACGTAATGTACAGCAAATACAACCATTAGACAGCTCAACAACCTTCTCGTCTGTTCTGGAAATCCCGCCACCATTCTTTATAAGATTGGAATCGATATTCACCTCGCTCAGATCGTTTACAATGACTGCTACACGAAGGCCTTCTCGGTTGTTTAAAACATGATTCAAAATGGAAGTCTTTCCCGCTCCAAGATACCCACTTAAAACAGTGACGGGAACTCGTTTTTCACTCATATGTAAGTACCCTTCTTTCGTACAGGTATATAAGATGATAGAAACCATACCCAGAATTAAATCGTAACGATTACGATTTAATAAACATACTACTGCACGTACACACACAAGTCAACACAAATAATAATCATTACGATTTGCACAAGATATATTATTAGTCTAAAACTCATAGTAAATGGGAGTCTCCTCTACTATTTTCGGCTACTGTAATTTCTCTCAAACAAGAATTAGAGGTCTGACTCTATTCGCTATTCACATGAAGTCAACTACTCACCACTTACCTAGCGCTCGAAGTAGGAGACTTTCAGCTGAAATGTAAAAAAACCCGTAACAACAGGACTTTGCTGTTACAGGCTTAAAAAGAATAGCGTTGATTTAAAACACTAGATCAATCTATTTACTTTTTCTCTTCTGTTAACTAATCATTATAGATGGCTATTTAACAGATGAGATAGATTTCTACTACATAGTCAGACTCACAGAAGTAGCCTTACTTACCTTAATTAAGTCAGTTGCATTCATAAAAATCTGCAATCCTCTTTTACCAGCACTAATGCTAATCAGACTACATCTAAGAGCTGACTCATCAATATAGAGCGGATAATTTTTTTTAGTACCTAGAGGTGAGCAACCACCCCGTATATATCCTGTTAATTCTAGTATCTCTTTCATTGGCACCATTTCTACCTTCTTATTCTTGCTAGCAGCTGCCAATAATTTTAAGTGAAGCTCCTTATGGGCAGGAATACAAGCCATGATAACCCCCGTCTTATCACCACGAAGTACTAGGGTTTTAAAAACCTGCTCTACCTGTAAATCAACCTGCTGAGCAACATGTTTCGCATTTAAATGCTCCTCATCCCATTCGTACTCATGCACCGTATAGGGAACCTTATGTTTATCTAGCAAACGACACGCATTTGTTTTACTGCTCATATCATTACACTTCCTTATAAGGGTTACCCTTATTATAACTCTTATAACTCATATAAGTACTTCCTCTTATTCTATTTACCTACCTTTAAGTTACAACCATCTCTCTGTAAATAATAGGATATTACCATGCTTTTGTTCCATATATCATTTCTATTTATCGCTTTCTTGCTATCAAAATCCACTGTAATCCCATAGCAATCACTAAAATACCACCTGTGAGATATGGCAAAGTCATCGGGGGCATTCCTTGTTCTAGCAATATTCCATTTGTCATCGTCCCAATTGAGCCGGCCAGATAATTGATAGAGCTTAAAAGAGCAATTGAAATAGTAGCATGCTCAGGGCTGATTTCGACTAGTGTTTTTTGTAGGGTTGCTAAGGATGCCCAGCCACTAGCCCCCCACAGCATCAAGACGATTGCGAATATTACTGCCAGGTAATGGACGCTTCCCATTAGTATGAAAGATATAAGCATCAGGATTAATAAGTACATCAGGATAACTCTAGGTCTCTTATAAAAATCCATAAGATAACCAATGATAAAGCTTCCCGCAATACCACCAATTCCCCACATCCAAATAAAAACAATCGATTTCTCAAATCCATAAGCGCCAATAATAAGATCTAAATACGTATATAAGCCTAAACTACAAAAGCTCAGTATCATGGTTATTGTCATGACGAGCGATATATCTTTATTTGTAAACATACCCAATCGTTCTCTGAGTGTCGGTAAACTATTCGATTTTACTACTGGGAACTTACAAAATAGGGCTACTATTCCTACTACCCCAATCATTACAATAAACCACATGGTCATTCGCCATTCTAAGATGGAGGATATATAGATGCCCAAAGGAACGCCTATCACATTTCCCGCGCTCATTCCCAGCAATATCGTACTTAGCGCCCTCCCCCTTTGCTGTTCCTCCACTAATGAAACAGCTGCTGACGAGGCTAATGGCGAGTAAAGACCTGCGCCGATCCCCGCTAGTCCTCTCGAAATCAATAAAATGACAAACTGATGTGTAATCGCAGTAATAAAATTCGCGAATGTGAAGATCGATAATGCTGTTAGTAATGTATATTTGGCATTCGTTTTACTCATCAAGGTTGCAAATACAGGCGCCGCAATCGCATAGCATAAGGTAAATACGCTAACAGTTTGTCCTGAGGCTCCAATAGATACACCAAAATCTTCAGCAATACTAGGTAAAATCCCAGCCATAACGTAAGCATCCACACCTAGCGCAAACATACCCAATAGTAATAAATATATCTTTCTCAATGGTAACCACCCTTTTTATTTCATGTTCAATTCTTATCGTATAGGGTATAGTCATATTAGTGAAATTAATAATTTGCATAGAAGGTATGAGAATAACTTATGACGATAGCTAGATATGAGGTATTACAGAAGGTTGTTGAAATAGGTAATTTTACACGAGCCGCGGAACAGCTTAACATGACTCAATCAGCAGTCAGCCATGCCATTGCTAGTTTAGAAAAAGAGTTCGGCTATCCTTTATTACATCGAAATAAGCAAGCAGAGATTAGTCGAACTGCATTTGCCGATCGAATCCTGCCGCATATCCAGCAGATTCTTAAAAGCGAGGCTATTATTAAACAGGAATTATCAATCCAAAACAATCAACTCGAAGGCACCCTAAAAATAGGGGCCTTTACAAGCGCCGCATCACAGATATTACCTACCATGCTGGCAAATTTAAAAAAGAGCTATTCCGGTGTGAAGGTAATATTATTTGAGGGCACATATGGTGAAATCATGGACTGGATTATGAACGGTACTGTAGATATTGGGTTCATTGTTGATGCTGATACAAATCACCGTTTGAACGTGATGCCTGTAAAAAAAGATGAATTAGTCTTGGGTTTACCTAAAAACCACATGCTTTCTCAGCAAAAAATCATAGATATAAAAAAAATAGCTGGTATGGACTTTATCATGCCAAAAGGCCCTTACCAGACATTAGTTTTAGAAAATTTGACTGCTCATCATGTGCGTCCCAATATCATACTAGAGGTCCTGCATTGTGAAACGATTGTCAATATGGTCTCTCAGGGTATTGGGATCACGATGGGGCCTGAGCTATTTTTCAAATCACATAAGAACATTGAAATAAGGAAAGTAAAGCAAAAAAAATATCGGCAAATCTACTTGGCCTTTAAAGAAGTAACACCTATTGTTACTGCCTTTTGCCTATGCAATCAGTTACAGCATGCGTAGCCTGATTATTCTGATTCCCCACTTCTCTATTCGTTTGTCACAAAACCTCCTCCCTTCTCGTTATATGTGCAAACCGAATCGAGGAGAGGATTTTCATGAGATCAATCAAGCTGTTTTCCTGAATATAAAAATGCCACTCGTAAGGCATCCACGGGACGTCCTTAGAGTGGCACTATTTTAGTACTCTACCATTTAATTATTTCTTCTCAGGAAGTTTATGTACTACTTGTTCTAGTAGCACTGCGATTTCCGCTCTTGAAGCATGAGCAGTTGGATTGAGATTTCTGCCGTCTCCTTTTACAATTCCTTCTGCAACTAATGCGCTGATGGCTTCCTTGGCGTTATTCTTCACCTGATTAGAATCGGCAAAACGATTCAGCTCAGCCGCTTCACCCTTTTTCAGCTCCATACCAGACTTAATCATTGCCTGATACAAGATAACCATTAGATCTTGTCTTGTAATAGGCGTGTCTGGATTGAACTGTTCACCCTCGAAGCTTTGAATGATTCCTTGTCCGACCAGGCTTGTTACTGCCTCAGAATAATAGCTATTTTGTGGAACATCAGAAGTATTACCTGCCACATCTGACTTCAGATCAAACATTCTCATCAGG
Source organism: Brevibacillus laterosporus DSM 25 (assembly GCF_002706795.1). Classification (NCBI taxonomy): domain Bacteria; kingdom Bacillati; phylum Bacillota; class Bacilli; order Caryophanales; family Paenibacillaceae; genus Brevibacillus; species Brevibacillus laterosporus. The sequence continues at coordinate 2,377,234 of NZ_CP017705.1, read as the reverse complement.
ATGAGTGCAAAATCTCCACCCTTCATTGCCACTTTTGGAGTAAATGTGTGATCAGAAGTTCCTAAAATGATCCCCTTAGAATTTAACAGCTCAATTGAGTTTTGCGCCCACTTATGGTTCTTTAAATCACCAAACATTTTTGCTGTCGATTTGTCTTTGGTTTCGACTTTAGCAGTGTTTTGGGTTCCTTGATTGTTTGTTGTCGTTGTCGTAGCTGTGTTTTTGTTTTTATCCGTGTCTCTGTCTCTATCCCTATCCCTGTCTTTGCCTCTATCTCTATCTTTATCCTTATCCGTCTCTTTATCTGGTTTCTTCTCTTTATCCTTGTCTTTCCCCGGTTCTTTATCTCTATCTTTCTCCGGTTCCTTATCTCTGTCTTTCTCTGGCTCTTTATCTTTGTCTTTATCCGGTTCTTTCTCTTTATCTTTCTCTGGTTCTTTATCTCTGTCTTTCTCTGGTTCTTTCTCTTTCTCTTTCTCCTCGCCACCTGTGCCTACATCCGGCTTGCTTCCTGTGTCAGTGACTGTTTTTACCTCAACCTTCAAGTCTTTTGCACCTTCTTGGAGGGCATCGAATGTAATCTTACTTCCTTGGGTGTTTACCGCATATGCATGGGCTATTCCGTAGTCTGCTGCTAGACGGTTCGCTACCTTCTGAGCAACAGCAGCAGTATCATCATTCGCCTCTACCGTCACAGCGATTTGCTTATCGATTTTGCCATCAGCGATATGGACAACAAGATTTCCCGCTGTATTTGCCCCAGTCTGAACTTGGGTGCTGAACCTAGCTTTTTGCCCAACAATACCAAAGCTTCCTTCCGTTCTCGTCTCCAAATCTCCCCATGTCAGACCCTCGACTGCCGAACCCTTGCCATTCTCTATCACATTGAGAATGATACTAGCGTTGTTGCCTGTTCCTGGCTTTTGCTTAATAATAATTCCCGCTGGTGACGAGGAGGTGATAACTTCATAATTTCTACCCTCAGGATGATGTAATAAGGCTGCTTTCAGCACATTTTCTATTTCGGCCAGCACATTTTCGTTCTTCCAGCCCACATATAGCTTGTGGTTTAATGCTAATTGGCGACCTAAGTAGTCAACTGTATTTACTTCCACATTGTTGATGTACATTTGTAGCACCAAAAGCGCCGTTCCAGGTCCATTGATTGGTTGTCCATTCGAGCCTGTAACATCTCCAGATAAAGGCAGGAAATATTCACCAAGTACCTCGGTCGTATCTCGTCCTTGCCTCTCGACAGATACATCACTCATCGTAACTCCCACATTTACAGTAGGCTCAATCTTTGCCTCAACCTTGACGTTAACTTTTGCCTCGACATTGTTGCCTTTTACTCCGACAGGAAGATTAATCAATGTTCCCGTTACCGTAAAATCCTGTGCTTTGGCATTACCTTTTTCATAGCTAATGTTATGTAAATCCCACTGCACGTCTGCATTGATGATATTTCCATCCGATAATGCGACACTTACTTGCTTTGGAAGGTGTAGCGCTTCTGGTGAAGCATTCGTACCGCTAACGATTCCGGTAATGTCAGGGTTCGGATTCAGCGACTGCACATAACGCATTTCGTTAACTGAGATATTGGCAATTGCCTTTTGACTAGGTACAGCAACACCGGCAGGTAAGTGAACTAACTTACCTGTTACTTCCACTGCTTGTTGTTTTTCATTAGCTGGGTCGTAATTTGAAGCTGCCAGCTCCCATGTCACATCCACTTTTTCCGTTTTACCGTTACTTAACGTCACATTTGCTTGCTTCGGCAGATAAAAAGCAAGTGCTGTTTTATTAATGCCGTTAGGTACTTGTGCCACCAGTACAGGGTCAATACTTGTAATCTGAAGGGCAGCAGCGACTTTTACTTTCGCCTCCGCTTTTACTTCACTCGGATTCTTTAAGCCAGCCGGGATATTTTTTAATGTACCAGCCACGTTAAAAGTCTGCTCTGCTGGATTGTTAGGATCATAGGCACTATCGTCTACATTCCATTCTATCGGCACCTGAACTTTGCTACCGTCACTCAGTTCTGCCTCTACCTGTTCAGGCAAGCCCAGCGCTTCTTCTGTTTTTGGAGTTCCACTTAACACATTGTTGATTTCGACAGGCTTAAGACTACTAATTGTACGTGCATCTTTGAAGGAAACCTTTATTTTCGCCTTAACACCATCGCTATTAGCAATTCCCGTAGGCAAACCAGATCGATCTCCCAAATTACCTAAGAATTGAACCGTATGGGCATTCGGATTGTTTTCGTCATAATCTCCATGTTCCCAAGAAACCCCAACCGATTGGGTCGTATTATCATCCAAAATTACATCTACGCTATTTGGTAACCCCAACTGATAAAAGCTTGTGCCGTTTTCTTTTTCAACAATATCAGCTAGCTGATTCACACTCGTGATCTGCTTTGCCGCCGATACTGTAATTTTAGCTGTCGCTTTCATATTCTTGGTGTTAGTTATGCCTTCTGGAAGAGCTGAACTCCAAGAAGTTTCACGTAACGCTCCCACAGCCGTGAATGTTTGACTATTCACATCGTCAGGGTTGTACTGGTCAAAGCTCCAACGGACGTATAATTCTATTTTTTTACCGTTGCTTAATTGAACCGTGACATTACTTGGTAAATTAAAATTAAATGCAAATGTCCGATTTGAATAAGTTGATTCTGGAATGGCTTCTACCGATTCTATCTCGATTGTGGTAGCTTCTGGCTTTAAATTTATATTCTCTGGATTTGACTGAGGTGTTGGAGTGACCACTTGACTTTCGCCTTGTTCCGTCTGAGATTCGAGGGTATTGTCCTTACTTGTGCTTTCTTCATCCTGAGAGCCGTCGGTGCTTATCTGACTTGTGCTTTCTTCAGTCTGGACTTCTGGACTGTCCACAACTGTTTCTTTTTCAGCCTTAGGTTCCTGACTGTCCACTGTAACTACGCTTTCATCACCTTGAGATACTGAGCCGTCCCCTATACCCGCACCTTTTGCATGTGATTTAGAGCCTCCCGTTTTATCCGCTGTGATCGTTTTTTCCGTTCCTTGTTCTTCTCGTATCAGATTCTCTTCTACTGCCGCAGACACATAAGACGGTAATCCTAAAGACGTCAAAAGACTCGTTGAAACCAGGACATGAAAAATAGCCTTTTTCTGTATCATTTTGTTTACTCCCCCGCTTATTATCAATAAGCTACAAATATGATAATGATTATTATTATCAATAGATTTCAAAACAAATTATTCAATAGTTTTTAAAATCTGTCAATATTTTTTTAGAAATGAAATGTACACAGGAGTTTACTTACCAATACGTATCAGTTCACCAAGGATCTGTTATTCAGAGTAACATTATCGGATTTTGATATCCTCTTCTGTGCAAAAGAAGGCACGCGTCTAAACAATTGGTCTAAACTAAGCAAATAGGTATGTGAACCGCTGAGCAATAAACCAAAGGCACTTGTATAAAGAACAAGGCTGAGCAGATTCATGTTGCCTGACAAAATGAAATTAATATGCATAAATAAACAAATAAGAATGCTTGGTAATGTACACAAACCTACAATCAACAAAATACCAATTACAATCTGAACGATGGGAATGACATAATTATAAAAATCAACATAAGGAAGACATACGTGCTTGATAAACTCCTTGTAAAACTCAGGTACATTCGGTTTCGTTAAAGCCGCTTCTAAATAGTCCTGTAGAAAAACACTCGGCTCCCGAAACCAGCCCTTATCAGTAATCTTGGTCACCCCAGCTAACAACCACCCTCCCCCAAAGGCAATTCTCATAAGTACAACAAGAAAAGGAAAAATGTGCTGCTTGAAAGAATGGAAAAAATTCATTCAGTAAGACTCCTCACCTCTTTTAATTGAAAACGATTATTATTATCAATATTTTGAGGGTGGTTGTCAAGGTATGTTTTCTTTGCTATATGAGGTTTATTTCTGCGATTTATGAGGTGTTCCAGTAACAAAAATGGACTTACGTTGACCAAGAAATACGTAGACATGCCTCATTCATAAGTAGCATTGGTTAGGTTCTTTTTTGTTTACTAACCGTGTCATACTGATCTTGCCCCTGTCAAGTAGACAACTTTAAACAAGCCCCATCTAGGCTACCTGAGTTCGGTATTCTATCGGACTCAGGTTTTTTAATCGAGATTGAAACCGTTGCTGATTATAGAAATTAATGTAACCGTGAAGAGCTTCTTCCACTTCTTTATCTGTTTGAAACGAATGAAGGTACAAACACTCTGTTTTTAAATGCCCAAAGAACCCCTCAATACAGGCGTTATCTAAACAGTTACCTTTTCTAGACATACTTGCTACGATTTTATATTGCTGAAGGAACTGGTTATACTGCTTTGAGGTGTACTGGTATCCTTGATCACTGTGTAGGAGGACTCCGCTTACATCCCGCTTTTTAATCGCTAATTTTACGGTATCCATTACGAGTCGTAAATCATTACGTTTGCTTGTTTTGTAGGCAACAACTTCGTTGTTATACATGTCGTATATGACAGACAGATAAAGACGGCGACCATTAAATAGTATGTAGGTAATATCTGTAGCCCATTTCTCATTTGGCCGTGAGGCGCAAAAATTTCGATTCAGCTTGTTTTCGGAGATGACAACCTTCTCTTTGCGCCCAAAGAATTTTCGTTTTTTACGGATTAGCGCTTGTATCCCAAGTTCCTTCATAATGCGATACACACGTTTATGATTGACTTTTAGCCCGTACCTTCTAAATAACCACACTTTTATTCGGGGATACCCGTAAATACCTTTGACCTCTTGATGACACTCCATGATCATTTCTCTTAATTTTTCATTTACCAATTGTTTTGAGGTGGGGTGTTTCTCACGAGAAAGCCACTTGTAAAAACCACTACGAGATACTTTCGTAATTTTACACAATAAAGTAATAGAATACTTTTTAGACAATTCTTTAATAAGCTCGAAAAAACAGCATTTATCTTTCGGTTTCACCTCTTTTCTAGACCTAGCCACTTTTTTAAGAATTCGTTCTCTGCACGTAATCGAACTATCTCTTCCTCCGTACTCTCTGGCCTTATTCGTGGTCTTCCTCTAAGAGGATTTTTTGTTCTCCCGCGTTTTTCATCTAGTCCCTGTATACCTTCCTTTCTATAATGATCAACCCATCTTCTTAAAATAGAAGGGTCACTAATGCCGAGATCCCTTGTAAGTGTTTTGTACCCTTGTTCACCGCTCAAATAAAGCCGTACGGCTTTTAACTTAAAATCCTTTGAATATGTTTTTCTAATTTCCCCCATAGAAAATTCCCCTCCTAGTTAATACAGTAAGGGGTCTTGCTTCTTACTGTCTACTAAAAGGGGATAATATCAATACTATGGGGGTTTCTATATAAAATCTAACGAGTATTTTTTGAAAAAGCATAATATTTAGTCTGAATTTTGTATTTATATGCAACAAAAAAGCCGAGACTACACAGGATTAGATACCTGTTCTTCGCTCGACTTGTAAGCAAAAGATTACGTTCTAAATTAATGCTTTAAGTTGTAGATACGACAAAACGGAGTAGATAGCTTTCCCCGCTTATGACTGATTCTACTCAAAGGCGCAAAGCGATTATCATACGTCATAATCACAAATAATTGTCCAGCTTACAATACACTCGCTTCGTCAATGGGCATCAAACAGATGCTCTGGAGTCTTTAATCAAAATTCCACGCTTGGCATAAAAACGTGAAAATACTTCACAGCTGAGATGAACATTTTCCTGACTTGCAGCAGTGTTTCCAGACGGATTGTGGAAGATAATTTCCTGACGTTGAGCATCTTTTCCGAACACATACACCAGATGTCCTCCTTGCTTGGGCGGCGTCACCTCTGGCGTACGGATGGTAGGATGAACGGAAGCAATGTACACATACCCCTGATCAAGCAGATCATAAATCTCTTCAATGGGTGTATGCTCCTTAACCTCTGCTTGGAGTGCATATCTTTCGGCTATAAAAGACACAAACGGACGGTAAAACAGACCTTTAATACTCCCATCCTCTTGAACAACATATCCACCATAATCCCGGCACTGCTTCATCAGTTCGATCGTTGGAATAATCTGATTGTGCCAATGCGCAAGCAGCATTTTTAAACAGGCCATCCCACAAATATGGAAGCTCCAATGAGCGTATTCATCCCGGTCAACTGCGCCAGACAGATGCCATAAGGGGTCGTCAGCAGGATGTAATTTGCCGGATAAAAAGTCCGATACTAACTGACGGGACTCCCATTGAGAGAAGTAAGGTACTGCCTTCATGCTTATCCCCGCTTTCTGTAGTTCGTATTTTTAATTCTACAATTATTTTTTCTTATTTACCGCTTATCTCCTGTAACGAGTCAGACATGAAAGGCCCGTGAAATCCCATTTATGATAAGGAGGTGTATACCAGCATCATTTTGGGGCTAAACAAATTTTCTTGATCTGAATTCATTTAAATTACAAAGCTCTTCTATAGGATGTTATTTTGAAACAGGTAAAAAACGCTTTACATATTTCCTTACTTAAAGCATGTATATAGCAACTCTTATTAGAAGTTCAATGTAACAAAGGGGAGAATATTTCTCTCTTTTTTATATTAATGACTTAAGAAGGTAATCAACTATTTTTAAAAAATTTCTTTAATCATTCTCGTATACTTTTAAGTTGAACTCTATCAATCAAATAAGAAGCCCAGGTATTCCAGAGCAGGTTGTTAATGGTATTGTTATTTAACACCAGGAGCTGCTAAGTATTTATCATAAATATGAGTTACTTCTTCCCCAAATAGTAATGCCATTTTAGTAGCCAAGCTAGAAGCTTTTACAAAGAATCGGTTATTTGTTTTTCGTGAAAAATAAGCTAAGGCATTTTCTATTGAATCCAGTGCTTGGCTTTTTTCACCTACATGACAAAGAGAGTCTGCTATTGTTAAGTAGGCTTCAGCTAATATATGTTCTGTAGTGTAATTAACAATGACTTCCTCGCATATAGACTTTGCTTCTTCATATCTCCCTAATTGATTATACACTTTGGCAAGTTCGATACATGAATTGTTAAGCCAGTGGATCGATCCAATTCTTTTATGGATCTCAATAGCTTTTTGAAGATGTGAAATAGCTAGATCATATTTTTCTGTACATCTATAAATGATCCCTAAGTTGTTATTTACCCCTGCGATTCTTGCTTCTTTTTTTGGATCATTATAATATTCTAAAATATTTAATGCCTTCCGGTTAGCTTGTTCTGCTTCTTCATACTGCTTCAGATGTCTCAAACATACGCCTATTCCCATATAAATGTCTCCACTTTTGTAAAGTGACGAGTAGCCTATATTTAATTTCTCAGCCTGCCGGAATCTTTCTAGGCCAGAGTGGTATTCACCAAGTCTTTCATGCATATATCCAAGGGCGTAGTAAAGAGTAACTAGAGGTATTCCATGTATGTCATGCTGGAGGGCTAGCTTTTGTGCTTCATATAGATGAGAAATAGCCTTTTCAGGTTGTTCAATGGAGGCATATAGTTCTCCTAGCGAAGTCAAAGGACGAATAAGAAGTAATGGATCAGGATCACTTGCTTCTCTCACTAGTTCGATACTTTCTAAAAAATATGCTGCTGACTGGTAGAAGTGTTGTTCGGATCGTGCAAGAGCACCTTTGCCCCATACATAGATACTTTTTTCTTCTTGGTTTAGCTGCACGTCAGAAAGCCGAAAGAGATACTTGTGTGCTTTTTTCCAGTCACATACCTCAATATTGGCAATAAGACCACGAATATTCCTATGTATATTTACTTTTATAACTTCCTCTCGGTTACAGTCTTCGTAAAGCTCTGACATAGGCACTTGTAAACGTTCAGCTATTTTGGTAAGTAGATCAGGTAATGGCAATGAATACCCCATTTCTAATTGACTAATATAACTACGACTGCATATCCCATCCCCTTGTGTCATATTTAGTTTCATTCGGATTTGTTTAATTTGACTGCCAATCACATTCACCAAAATCACTCCAAATATTGATTTAATTTTCAAAAATTGACATTAATTAGTAATGAGTATACTATGAATTTATTATTTTTCAACATTTGGATCGGAGGTGTTTTCGTGTGAAGAAACGTCTTGCCATTTTATCTTTATCTGTAATGATGACCCTTGGATTGTTAAGTGCAAACTTGCATCCTGTTCAAGAAAATACCGGATATATCAAGCAAATGTCAGACCAAATTGGTGCATAAAATCAAAAAATGATCCCCCATTCTGAAGTAAAATGGGGGATCATTTTTTTGTTAGAAAAACAAACCATGTTAGGAAAAAAGCTTAAAAGTTTATTTTTTAACATTTATTTACATCAATTGATTTTGTTGTTAATATTAGGGTGCAAATAAGTAGAAACAGTACATCAATGATGAGTGTTGTGAATTAGATGAAAGGAGGTAAGTAATCAGAATTTGCCATTCGGATTTACACATACTACAAAACACAAGATCATCTAGGAGGCTGGTATCATGCTAGTATGGGGCAATTCAGACCCTTTAGTTAAATGTGAATGTACAAGTTATCGAGAAGCACAACCCCATAAAAAGAAGATATCGAATTTAGTCAAAAGTTACTCGTAATGAAGATTTATCTAGAAGATCATTCCTTATACTCAACTAAAGACTTTGAAAAACAAATCAAGGTGTTCCTCAAGCTGTTTTTTAGCGTTGAGAAGCACCCTAGTTAGAAAAAGTTATTCTTTTTTTTCTAAAGCATTAGAAATATCTTTTAGTACTTTTACAAGCTCAGCGTTTCCCTTTTGTCTTATAGAATTTCTTTGTCGAAGAATCTGAAGAATATTCAGTAAAAAATATACGCCAAAACTTATTAGAAATATCTTCAACAAATAGTCAATCAAAAATAGGATCATCTTCTCAACCACTCCTTGGAAAAAAACAGCTATACCTATTATTACCATAATTTATTAAAAAATGGAGGTAAATCATGAAAAAAATTATAAAACCCATTATTGCGATTTTTTCGGCTGCTATTTTGATGTTGCCCTCAATGGCTATGGCTCAAGAAACAAATGTGGAAAAAACTATTCCCAAAATATTTTCTGAGCAGTCACTAGCTTTAGAAAAGATTAATCAAAAAATTGAGAGTAGACAAACTATCCAAGAAACAGAAACTATACTAAATCAGCCGATAGAAGAAACTTATAGCTATACTCACTCTGACGGGGGCATAACTACTGTAACCATGCATAGCATTATCGTTCCTGCTGGGGAAGAAGAAAATGTCATTCTTAATACAGATGGTAGTTACTCTTTGAAGGAAAATAAAAACACATTAGTACCAGAAAAAGCAGAAAAAGAAAAAGAAGTGACTAAATATCAGTCTGGTGAGGTGAGAGGCACCTATCTCACATCTCATTACACGCAAAAGATTTATGGGAAATGGACATATATACATGGGAAAACTGGTTCACTAAAAAACCCAGGTCATAACTCGCCACCTACAGCATCAGGAGGAATTGGTATGGAGGTAGGAGAGCCTAAAGCATTCACAACAATGTTATCAGGAAAAAGCGCAGCTCACATTGGTAGCACATGTAAGTTCACATTAAAGGGAGGAAACCTGATTATTTTCTCCAAAGATCATCGTGCAGTTTTAGTTGTCGATATCAATGGCAACTATAGATTCGTTGATGACTCCCCACTGTAAGGTGTCCCTCTGCAAAACGAGGAATCGTTTCTCGGAAGGACTCCCAGCCGGTGGGTATGCTCTGACGAAGAAGCCTGGTAGCATTCTGCCAGGCTTGTTTGTATTTTAACCGAGCAAATTCATTCCATCAGATACTACATCCTTAACGATGTCTTCTTTATTGAGAAAATTATATTAATCAGAATAAGCCAGAATACGTATCCCTACACACAAGTTCATTAAACATAGAGTTCTCAAAATTACAGCTCTGCTTAAAATTCTATGATTTTCGGGCTTGGGGCTATCAGCCTCAAAACTCTCACGTAATTCATCCCATACTGTTTCTTCTTGCGCCAATCCATCAAACAATGATTGATGGCAACACGGAACAGACAAGTCGAAAATGATTTCGAGCTTTCATACTTCTCTACATGCTTATATGCGCTTATGAATACCGCTTGGACATAGTCTTTGGCATCTTCTTCCGAGTTGCCCATGCCTATTAAGTAAGAGAATAGTTGCTGTTTGTACTTTCCACCAGATGGGCGAATCTGTTTCCGGCCGGGTAGGATAGGATGTAAAGGGCGGGGACTGCGAAATCAATTCAATGTAGTTAAACGACATCAGGAAGGAGTATAATAGTGTAAATAGTAAGACAAACCACAACATGAATCTTGTACGTTTTATCAATCCGAGCGAGAAGATGACATACACGATTGTCACCTTTCATCCAATTAAAAACGAATGATCAGCTCTAGAAAGAGAGAACGATATGAAAAAAAATCTCCTGATCGTAATCAGCTTGTTCATCATGATGAGTGTATTCACGGGTTTCCGTTCTGAATCACCCAACACGTTACAACAGTCATTGAAATCTAACCTTGTTCCTGTTTCAAAAATGGAACTTCCTTCGAAAACCATCATCGGGTTTGGAGAAGCTACACATGGTAACAAGCAATTTACTACGCTAAAGTCAGATATTTTTAAGTATCTGGTGGAAAAACAAGGATATCGCGTATTTGCGATAGAAGGTGATTTCGGCGGAGGACAAAAGGTCAATGAATACATATTAGGAGGCAACGGAACTGCGCAAGATGCTGCAAAAGCAATCGGATTTACGATTTACAATACGCAAGAAATGGCAGCCCTTCTATCTTGGATGCGCTCCTATAATGAGCATCGGGATGCAAAAGATAAAATTCATTTTTATGGTTTTGACATGCAACGCTATGACCATAACAAAAACGGGCTATTCTCCTATTTAAAAAAGGTTGATCCGACACTTGCCTCCAAGTATGAGATTGCACTTACGAATCTGAATGATAAAACGGTGTATGATCAAAAGCAGGCCAACGTACAGGAGGGGCTCTCCCATATTAAAAACTTGATGGAGCGGATGAAAGAAAACAAATCCGTTTATACCGCAAAAAGCTCTGCGAAAGAATATGAGCTGGCTCTAGCCTTTGCCGAGGCTATCAAGCAAAACGCTACACTGCGCGGAACAAATGCGAACTATAACAATACCCGTGATCACTATATGGCGGCAAAAGTGATATGGATTTTATCATTTGAAAAGAAATATTACGGTCGCGAAAACATATTCATAACAGGACATAATGGACACATTGAAAAAACCTCCACTTCCATGGGAATGACAACCTGCATGGGAGCATATCTCGCAAAAACCTTAGGGGACCAATATTACGCAATAGGAAGTGAATTCTACGAAAGCTCCTTCATTGCTAATGAGGCCACTACCAATGAGCGAAAAGAGTTTTATGTAAAAAATAGTGGAGAAGATCGGCTAGCTGTTCTGTTTGCACATACAAACATGAAGGATGGATTCCTGGACTTTGCAAAGGCAAGACATGATGAAAATTTCACCGCATATCTGAATAGAACTCAGCCCATCAGTGCAATAGGTGCAGTCTTTAGTGGATTGTATGGAAAAATTGAAAAGATGTATACTTTACAGATGATTCCAGCAAAAGCTTTTGATGCTATCATTTTCGTGCGGACAGCTACTCCTTCGGTCATGATAACGGATTAACGGACTTAGTTTCGAATAATATTCCCTTAAACAACTAATGGCTTCGACCTTTGATAAGAAAGATCGAAGCCATTCATTTTTAATTATTTTTGTGGTTTTCTAAAGTAGTCTTACTTCAATTTCATTTTTTCTTACAGATGATAATATATATTCCTATCAGTGACAAACTATATTACAACTCACAACAAATTGTAGCTTTAGAATAAAGATTGATCAAATTAATACTAATAGCCTTGATAAACAAGCAAAAAGAAAGAGCGTGTTTTGAAAAAAGATTAATCAAAACACGCTCTTAATATATTTTATTGAATCATTCTTTTATAAAAAAGTTTGATCATTTCTATGATATTTCCTCCATTAAAGCGCCCTTTAATGGAGGAACATGCCAGAGGGTGTCAAACAAAGAACCAAGGCTTTGGTCAACCTTTTATAAAGCAGTCACAGTAGTAATTCTGTGACTGCCATTTTTAACTAAACGAAAATTGAAACACACTCTAACGATATTAATCTAGAGAAATAACTTACTTTTTTTTAATATCAAAAACCTTGTTTAAAAAAATACAGGTTTCTAGGTCATGACTGAATTGTCATTAGACAACAACATTGTCGGGTGATAAAAAAGTCGTGAACCAATTTTGTTGATATTACTAGGCTTGCCGTGACACATGATAAGATCGAAAAAAAGTAAGTGTAAAACCACTAGAAATTACCATGTAAAGAATGTTGGAAACCGCTATTATATAATACCGAAACTTAAAGAAATATCTTCTATTTATGTAAGACTCGTTGGCCTTCCCCATTTAATTAAATACGATTCAAGCTTAGCAAAGTCAGTTTTACCGTAAATTAATTTGCTGTTTTTAATTGGTTCAATCTCTACTGTCTGGTAATCAATGATGTTCAAACCCTCACTGGAATTTTTGTAAATCTGGAATACTTGCCTCTCCTTTTGTGCGTGGTGGGTGGTACTTCCATTTTACCAAAGGATGGTTTCTTTTTGTACATAAAAAGGGGCAATCCCTCAGCCAATTTCCCATGGCTTTTGGGACAGCCCCTCTAATCCTTTAACTGATAGAAAACCTGTTCAATTTTGCCTCAGTACCAAGCATGACAGTGTTAAGCTCATTCCCTCGGCTATCTTGTCCCCTTCTGAAATAGAGACTGCGTAAAAAATTCTTGCTGTTCACGCGAGCAATCACCTGACTGCGACTTCTCGGCAAATTGCAACATTGCGCTAAGCCGCTAATCCAATCAGCGATTTCTTGATGTGGAAGTAATTCTTTGTCAATCATCGTATCCACGATGTTGACCAACCGCTCATCATCCTCATCGCTAAAAATGTGTCTACCATTATGAAGCATGCTAGAAATAGCGACAAGAACCTCACGCAGCATTGCGACGCTGCTCTCCTCGCACTGCACCAGCTCGACAAAAACATCCGCACCGTGAGACGCGCTGTGAGCCCAGCCTCCTACTGAAAGGTAACCTCGCAGATCCTTCTCCTCTTTATAATAACGGATCATTGCATGCATTATTTGCTCAATTTCCGCTTGATTGAAAAATGGATTCTGTCTGTGGCGTTGCACAATCAAAGCGATAGGCAAGGCAGAGAACGTCCTTGTAAAAACTGACTGATCATCCTCGCTGCCAATATTATAGAACAAATGGTTCTCATCAGTCAGAACAGTTAAGAGGCTACGCAACTCCTCTCCACTGAACCTATTCTCTTCCTTAATCCACATATAAAACATCGGATAAATCAGGTTATCCCGTAATTCTGGCTGAGGATCGCCAATATATTGAAGTAACAAAGGTAAGAAATCTTGATGCTGCTCACCTTCGCGTAACTGATACTCATCCTTCTCAATTCTTTGCAAATCCAGCATCAATTTGGTCCTTGTATCGCTCATTTTCCCATCCCTCTCATCATTCGTTCACTCGCCCATCATCTAATTTTTTTTCCACATATGTTGAGCCCCAACCCTCTAACCACCTTTTCATTGATTTTTTAGGGTTTGTCCATGACCTAGAACCTGGATAGTGTAGTCCCCCTGTAAAAGGGGACTGAATTGCATAGCTATCTTTGTTTGTAACCGTTGCCACTGTCGCATCACTACTTCTCCAGAGTCCCTCTGGGTCATTATCAGGATTTTTATACTTCGAGTTAGTAGAATCTTCTCGTGGTAATAACCCTGTCTTAGCAATAGATTTATCTTTAGCATATACCAATACGTACTCTGCAGCCGTTGACACATGCTTACTATCATTTTTAGGAGAATAAGACTTTTGCCAATTAATAATCCCTATTCTATTTTCCTCACCAAATACTTCATTCATCACCATTCCTAAGTGAAATAGTTCATTATCATCAATGCCCAGTATTATACGGTGGATCTGTCAAAATTAAATCTACTTGTTCTCTATATTTATACAAGGTGACCATCCCCTGAAGATTTTCGCCCTCAAGAATTATATTTCTAGACTGCTGTTCTTCAGTGCCTACACATAATTTTCTATTAACTCGAGTTACTCTTGGCCTTACCTTCTACTTCAGTCACATTCTGTCCTTTATTAACTGTTAATAAAAAATCAGTTGTCATCACAATCGGACTACCAGTTTTAGGGTCAGTAGGATGATTTATACCTAACTCGTTTGCAATAACAATGGTTTCTTCTAACGGTAGTAAAGGAAATTGTTCCCGGATATCAACAATATAATTTGAATACTCAGTTAAATAAAAATAATTGCGTTCTAAATCCGACAGAAATTCATGCTGTCTGTTTGTTTTTATTCCTTTTAAACGAGTTGAACGACCCTTTGAAGATACATCTTGAATCTTTAACCAAGGTTTATAATCTACTCCAATACCGGTCCCTCGACCTTGTTTAATCCACTGTTCAATCTCAGATGTTCTTTTTCTTTTCGACATAAAAGCACCCCTTTAGATAATCATATCTAAAGGGGTAAAACGGTGCAACTTTTTTATAAACGATTCGACTTTTTTCAAAACGGTTTAACTTTTTTATAAACGGTGCAACTTTATTTCAAATCTACAAAAAACAAATCCCTACTCCACCGTCACACTCTTAGCCAAGTTCCGTGGTTTATCCACATCCAGGCCACGAGCTGTAGACGCAAAGTAAGCAAGCAATTGCAACGGAATGACAGTTAATACAGGAGACAGGATCGGCAGGGTGCGTGGCACATACACCACTTCATCCACTGTTTTCGCCAATTCTGTATCTCCTTCAAATGCGAAGCCTAGCGTGTAGGCGCCGCGAGCTTTGACCTCAACGATGTTGGATACCGTCTTGTCAAATAGGTCTGGCTGAGTAGCCAGTGCAATCACAGGTACATTCTCTTCAATGAGAGCTAGGGTACCGTGCTTTAATTCTCCCGCTGCGTACGCTTCGGAATGAATATAAGAAATCTCTTTTAGCTTCAGGGAGCCTTCCAGCGTCACAGCATAGTCCAGACCACGTCCGATGAAGAACAGGTTTTGAACATCCTTTGTTACAGAAGTAGCTACCTTACGTAGGCTCTCTTCCATTTCTAGAATGTTAGCTGTTTGTGTTGGGATCTCTAATAGGTGATCGACAATCTCAGCGATTTGTGCATCTGTTTGTGTTCCTTTCACCTGTGCAAGATAAAGCGCAAACAGATACAGAGCCAAGCTTTGGCATGTATAAGCTTTTGTAGAAGCAACCGCCACCTCTGGTCCCGCCCATGTATAGATAACCTCATCTGCTTCACGAGCTACTGAGCTGCCTACTACGTTACTTACTGCCATTACCTTCACGCCGTGTTTCTTCGCTTCACGTAGAGCTGCCAGCGTATCTGCTGTTTCTCCTGATTGACTGATGACAACCACTAACGTCTTATCTGTGAAGATCGGGTCACGATATCTAAATTCTGAAGCGATCGCTACCTCGACAGGAATGCGTGTCAGCTTCTCAATGACTTCTTTCCCAATGAGGCCAGCATGCATAGAAGTACCGCATGCTACGATGTACATTCTGTCAAAAGCAGCTAGCTCTTCTGGAGTCATTTTCATCTCTGGTAATAGTACACGTTTGTTTTCCGGATCAATACGGGAACCAATTGTATCTCGCATTGCTTTTGGCTGCTCATGAATCTCTTTTAACATAAAGGAGTCATAGCCGTCCTTCTCTGCTTGCACCAAGTCCCAATCTACATGGAAAATCTCACGCTCAACAGGCTCGCCTGTCTCTGCTACTGTCAACTGGATATTATCTCGAGTTAAAACAGCCATTTCGCCTTCATTTAAAATGTACATATCACGTGTATGCTCCAAAATAGCTGGGATGTCAGAGCCGATAAACGCTTCCCCTTCACCAATACCCACGATTAGTGGACTTGCCAAACGTACTGCAATTAATTTATCTGGTTCGTGTTCTGTCATGATACCAAGTGCATAGGCACCGCGCATTTTTTGTATAGCCTTACGCACTGTGGCTACGATATCGCCATCATATAAATCAGACAATAGATGAGCGATGACCTCTGTATCTGTTTCAGACAGGAACTTATATCCTTTTGCTATCAATTCTTCCTTGATAGTCAGGTAGTTTTCAATAATCCCATTATGAACAACTGCAAATTTATGCGTTTTGTCTAAATGAGGATGAGAGTTTTCATCGGAAGGCTTCCCGTGTGTTGCCCAACGAGTATGGCCAATTCCAACCATTCCCGCTAGTGGTCTGTCTCTTAGACGCTCTTCTAACGTAGCAATCCGTCCCTTGGATTTTGCATGATCCAAACCTTGCTCCGTCATTACTGCTACCCCTGCAGAGTCATACCCACGATACTCCAGCTTACGCAGACCTCCAATAACGATATCCTGCGCCTGTTTACTTCCAATATATCCAACGATTCCGCACATAGTAATAGAAACCCCTCTCTAGTGGACAGGGGTACGACCCAACTGAATTTGCTAACGGGGTGTACCCCCGTCATTCCTTTGCAAATTTTTATCTATAAGGTAATTGTGAATATCATACTCAGATTTTGTCCATAAGGTTGCCCCTATGTTTTGTAACTGAGCTTACGGTCTTGATATATGACCGGGAGGCATCCGCCGAACATTTCGATAAACCTCCACCTCGTCCACTGTGCTCCATGTCGGGCAGCCACAGTGCTGGCGCTTTTAAAAGATATTTGTGTTCTTAAAAATGAGAATCCTCTTTCCCCTCCTTTTTATGATAATCAAATACTTTCTTACTTTAGCACAGCTTTGTGTGGGGGACAATATCTCTTTTCCGCTACTATCCTCATAAATTAATGATAAATTGCTAAGATTTCCCCACTCTTTATGTTATGCAGGTGTAGGACTAAATGTGTCACATGAAAAATGGCAGTAGAAATGTTGCCTTATCAAGGTTCTGGACATAAAAAAGGGAGCAGACCTAAGCCGCCCCCTTTTACCTATATTTACCTTTATGCTAATTCTTTTTTAACAACCTCTACGATTTTTTGAACCATAACCTCTAGTTCAGCAGCATCTGGACCCTCTGCCATTACGCGGACGATTGGCTCTGTACCTGAAGGACGGACCAACACTCGACCATTGCCATGCAGACTTTCCTCTACCTCTTTAATCGCTTGCTCAATAGCTACATTGCCATTCAGCTTTGTCTTATCTTCCACACGCACATTTACTAATAGCTGTGGGAATTTAGTCATCATCTGTTTTAGTTCAGACAATGGTTTGCCTGTTTCCTTGATGACATTAAGCAGTTGCAGACCAGTTAATAAGCCATCCCCGGTAGTATTGTAATCTAGGAAAATAATATGCCCAGATTGCTCCCCACCCAGGTTATAGCCCCCACGGACCATTTCTTCCATTACATAGCGATCGCCTACAGCTGTACGTGTACTATTGATGCCTTGCTCTTCCATTGCTTTAAAGAAGCCAAGGTTAGCCATTACGGTCGTCACTACTGTATTGTTGTTTAGTTTGCCCTTATGTTTAAGAGCACGCGCACAGATAGCCATTAGATAATCGCCATCTACTAATTCACCGTTCTCGTCGACCGCTATACAACGATCTGCATCTCCGTCAAAGGAAAGCCCCAATACAGCCTTATGCTTCACAACCTCTTCCTGTAAACGTTCTGGATGTGTTGATCCGCATTGATCATTGATGTTGATGCCATTCGGGCTTGCACCAATCGTAATTACATCTGCTTCCACGTCTGCAAATAATCTCGCTGCCAAAGAAGATACGGCTCCATTTGCGCAATCCAAGACGATTTTCATGTCTTCAAAACGCTCATTTACAGAACTTTTGAGATGAGAAAGGTATTTCTGGCTACCTTCCAGATAATCGATTACAGTACCGATTTTGTCCCCTGTTGGGCGTGGCAATGTATCCTCTGGTGTATCCAAATATCTTTCAATCTCATTTTCGTCTTCATCTGACAGTTTAAAGCCATCGTTACCAAAGAATTTGATTCCATTATCTTCAAATGGATTATGTGAAGCAGAAATCATGACACCGGCATCTGCCCCTAAAGCTTTGGTCAGATAAGCTACGCCAGACGTAGAAATTACTCCCAAACGAACTACTTCTGCACCTACAGAGAGAAGACCTGCGATTAGAGCACTCTCCAGCATCTGACCAGAGATACGGGTATCGCGACCAATAACTACCTTTGGTTTGCCTTCCTCTTTGTGTCTTGTCAGTACGTATCCACCATCTCGACCTATTTTAAAAGCCAATTCAGGTGTAAGCTGCGTATTAGCAACCCCACGTACGCCGTCTGTTCCGAAATACTTCCCCATCCTTGTCCCTCATTTCTTTCCTAGTACACGTAATAGGCTATGTTCCTACTGTTTTTTTGTGATTTCTACCGTGACCTGATTAAGTGCATTCGATGCTATCTTGAGATAATCTGGTAAATTGTTATTATATACCAGCGGAATCTCATGCACACCTACAGGTAGCGAACTTACATCTGCTACAATTTGAATGTCATTTGCCGTGAGGTCTTTTAGGATGTTAGGAGCACCGATCACATCGAAGCTTACTGTGCTTAATTCCTGTCCATCCGCTGTAACAACTTTGGCAACCAAATCTTCAGCGAGTCCGGTTACCCTCAATGGTACGTTCTCCAATTTTTTGGTTTCGGATGGCACTATCTTCAGTGTGACATCCAACGTATCTGGGTCTACCTTCACCACTTTTGGCGCCAACGGCATTTTTAATTGAAGTACCCGATCTGAAGTAATATTTTTAAGATCAATTATTGGACCCGAGTAGGTATCCAAAGGTTTAATCACTTCATTTGGTCCGTATACCGTCACCTCTTGTGTGTTCATCGTTATACTAGCCAAACTATATCCATCTGGTAGCTCATTCGTCAAGTTTAATTTGAGTGGAACCATTTTGGACGGACTTGTCATCGGTATATTAACTTCGACTACAAGCGGTGAAATTTCTGCTCCCGTCATCTGATTTCCTTGCTTGTCATACACTTTCAATTGCGCATTACTAGAAACAGTATCGGTCGCTCCATCTACATTGACAGCAGCCTTTACTACACCAATCTTCTTAACCTGACTTGCTGGAACAGTAACCAGTACACGGAATGGTTTCACAATAGGTTGTTTTAACTCATATCCATCCGCTTCCTTGCCAATTTTCTCGACTTGGACATCCATTTCCACCGTTTGTTTTTCTTCTAATGTTACATCAATATAATCAGGTGTTATGGTCACTTTTGATCCATCAGGGAATCCACGCGACTGCACCTGCAAACGATGTGCTCCACTTGCTAAACCTCTGGCGTCTATAAATACCTCGTAGTTATCAAAGATATTATATTTTAGAAAAGGATTGTTACTTTCCACTGCTACTTTAACAGATTGTAATTTGTTGGTAATCTCAAAATTATCAGCATCATAATAAGCTTTGACCTTTGCGCTCTCGATAATTCGAGTAGGCTGTACTGCTTCACTGGAATTGCCTTGCTCTGGCTCTAAGTTTACGATCATCCACAACATAATGGCCAAAAGCAGGGCAATTCCGCGGACAAACCAATGACTGTTTAACCATCTATCCATTTTTTCGCCCCCATTGCCAACGACTTGCCATGGATTTACTCTTCGCTTGTGGAGAGAGTCTGCTTAGCATTTTTTGTGCTAGTAGCTCTTCAGTCAAGTTACGCGTTATTTCTCCATTGGTCGTTATCGAAACGTTACCTGTTTCCTCCGACACAATAATGGTAAAACCATCGGAGACCTCACTCATTCCAATAGCGGCTCGGTGTCTTGTTCCCAGCTCTTTAGAAATGGATGGATTCTCAGATAACGGGAGATAACAAGCTGCTGCTAACACCGTATCCTTACGCAAAATGACAGCTCCGTCATGCAGAGGCGTATTCGGGATAAAGATATTGATTAACAGCTCTGACGTGACTCGACCATTTATGGCGATTCCTGTCTCCACATAATCATTTAGCCCTGTATCTCTCTCCACAACGATTAGAGCTCCAATACGACGCTTAGCCATATAAGTGACAGCCTTGCCAACTTCCTGGACCATTCGTTGTACGCCATCTTCATCATCATTCGAGTAAGAGCGGGAGAATAATTTACCGCGCCCAATTTGCTCCAACGCACGACGAAGCTCAGGCTGAAAAATAATAACAATTGCTAATACCCCAAACGTAAAAGCTTGAGACATCAGCCAGTGCAGGGTACGGAAATCAAAGTACTTGCTAAGCAACCAGGTAACGATAACTACCATGATTCCTCGCAAAAGTTGTACAGCACGAGTTCCGCGGACCAGCATGATTAGTTTATAAATCAAGTACGTGACTAAAAGAATATCTATTCCGTCACGCAGTATGTTCACGTAGTTTAAATACCCCATACCGCCGCCTCACATTCCTACTCCAATACTATCCAAGAATTCTGATTGGATTGTTTGCGGAAAAAAGCACGGCTTTTCATGCCGTGCTACTTCTCTTCCTTCTATTTTCCCCTAATGAGTCAACGGAAGCAAGTCATTTCCGATATTTTTCATCTCATACCATACCCAATCGAAAATCATTTCGATGGATTCTGTATCTCCTGCCACCTGAGCTGTTGAGGCTAAAAAGACTCTACCGTCAATAGCTACAACATTCCCCTTCACTTCGCCTTCTACCTCTACACTGCCATTGCGCACAATAAGGTCTCCGGTTAAAGTAGTACCAGCTGGCACGACAACTACATTACGCTCTTTATCTATCTTTAGCTTATCCATATTGGCTGATGTGATCTGTAAGGTATTATCCCGATCAAACCAGCTGGTAAACAAACTTCCTGTCATGAGGACAAAAAAGACTGCCGCTGCCGTTACGAACGGGTGTCGTCTCATCCAGTTACCAAAGCTCTTACGTTTCGCTACTGGAGGCAACTGAGCCATAACACGTGCAGTAAAATCACTTGGTGCCTGAATATGAGAGGCACTCTCCACATAGGCAATCACTTTTTGCAATTGTTGTAGATGTGTACGGCATTCTTCACAGTTCAGCAGGTGCTGTTGAAGACGTTGATTCGATAGTTGATCGATATCTTTATCCAAAAACACATGGTTAAGCTGCTTTGCTTCTCTGCAATCCATCTGAATACGTCTCCTTTCAATTAAAATCGCAACTTATTTCGCAGTGCTTCTCGCCCACGATGAATTCTGGTTTTAATCGTTGTAATTGGTAACTGCAAGGCATCGCTTATTTCTTGCAACGATAAATCCTCAATGTAACGAAGTACCATGATAGACCGATACTTAGGATTTAACTTGGTTAATGCATCTTGCACCGTTTCTTGTAATTCTTGTACGACGACTTTTTCCTCAGGGGTTTTCTCATCGGAGGCTAGTCTTGAATACCAATCAAGCCCTTCTAAATCCCCGCCCTGCTCTTCATCCAAAGAAAATTGTGGTTTTTTCTTTCTTCCCCGGTCAATACACAGGTTAGTGGCAATACGGTATATCCACGTTGAAAAACGATAATTTTCATCATAGGAATGCAGATTGGCATAAACGCGCAAAAAGGTTTCTTGTGCAATATCTTCAGCCTCTTGGCGATTGCCAACCATTCTGAAAGCCAGCTGAAAGATTTTATCTTTGTACATTTCCACCAGTTCCGCAAACGCTTCACGGTCATCCCGTTTCGCTCGCTCTACCAAGCGTCTCTCTACAAATTCCATGCCATCCTCCCTAGAATGTAACCCGTCTTCTAATACGAACTAAAGACGATTTAGTTTCAAATTTTGCTGTTAAGTTCTGCGGAATTTTTTTCTCTTATTATATAAGTAGTTTGCCTTTTATTCTCGATTAAAACTGTCTGACACCAGCGTTACGAAAAGAATTTTATAAGAATGTATAAAAAAGAGCATAAATAAGCTGTTTTAAACTATTTATATAATAGTAACGAAAGAGTAAGATACAAAAAAATACTCAAAATGGAACGTGCGCTTATTATGGTGAGAAGTACATCGCTGTATCATCAAATGAAGTAGAGCGAAATAGAGCAAATAAGCAGTACAAGCACTGCCTCTCATCACTCCCGCACTTTAGAAACTCAGTGTAAAATAGAACGATTTTTTAAATCAATGGAAAAACTCACCCTTTGACTCTACCTTCATATTTTCAAAATGTAAAGCTTCATAAAAAGGCAATTAATCGGCTTACTTTAAGTATATAAGATATGGATCAAATAAACAAAAGACAGGAAAATGGAAGATTCATTTCCATTTATCCTGTCTTGAAATCTTACAATAGCTTATCTCCAAATACGGAACTCATTAATGCAACCGCCACACCTGCTGTTGCATTCTGCTGATCAAGTATTGGATTCACTTCTACAAATTCAGCTGATGTTAAAATATCTGACTCGGCCAGAATTTCCATGGCCAAATGTCCTTCTCGATAAGAGATACCTCCGATAACTGGAGTTCCTACTCCTGGAGCATATAATGGATCTAAACCATCTAAATCCAAGCTCAGATGAACTCCATCGGTTCCTTGTGTAACATATTCAATTGTTTCTTCCATTACACGTGTCATACCTAGGCGATCGATTTCATGCATGGTATATACTTTAATGCCAAGCTCTTTGATTAATTCACGTTCACCAGAATCCAAATCTCTAGCACCAATAATGACAACATGTTCTGGCTTTATCTTCGGACTATATCCTCCGAGTTTAACCAAGGCTTCATGTCCAATTCCTAGTGAAGCAGCAAGCGGCATGCCATGAATATTTCCAGAGGGGGATGTCAGACCTGTATTTATATCACCATGAGCATCAAACCAAATCACGCCAAGGTTCTTTTTCGTCTGAGCAACTCCCGCAAGCGTTCCTAACGCTATACTGTGATCGCCTCCTAAAACTAAAGGAAAACGTTCATCTTCTATCTCCTTTGCCACCTTTGCTGCAAGTCTTTCATTTGCCTCTAAAACCTGATGTAGATACTTATGGTTGTCAGTCTCTTCGAAATTTTCAGGCCTAATAACAGGAATATCCCCTAAATCCTTCACTGAATATCCCAAACCCTCTAAACGCTTCACTACCCCAGCATATCTAATAGCGCTAGGTCCCATATCTACACCGCGACGATCACAACCTAAATCGAGAGGTACACCAATCATTGATATCTTTTTATTCATATGTGAGACTCCTTCCTTGGGGTAACAAAGTCTTCTATTTTCTATCTCTATATTGTAGACGGAGATGAGGCAATGACTCAACTCGACAAATTTTTGCATAGTTATGAATTTATTTTACAATTATTTGACAAACAAAAAAGCAACCCAGATCGTCTGAGTTGCTTCTCTTGTAAACTTATGGAGCGGGTGATGGGAATCGAACCCACGCGACCAGCTTGGAAGGCTGGAGTTCTACCATTGAACTACACCCGCATAATGCATGGTCGGGAAGACAGGATTCGAACCTGCGACACCTTGGTCCCAAACCAAGTACTCTACCAAGCTGAGCTACTTCCCGACATTATGGCGTGCCCTGAGAGATTCGAACTCCCGACCTTTTGATTCGTAGTCAAACGCTCTATCCAGCTGAGCTAAGGGCACATCTATGGAGCGGACGACGGGTCTCGAACCCGCGACCTTCGCCTTGGCAAGGCGACGCTCTACCAATTGAGCTACGTCCGCAAAATAAAAATGGTGAGCCATGAAGGACTCGAACCTTCGACCCTCTGATTAAAAGTCAGATGCTCTACCAACTGAGCTAATGGCTCCCAATGGCTGGGGTACCAGGATTTGAACCTGGGAATGACGGAGTCAAAGTCCGTTGCCTTACCGCTTGGCTATACCCCAATAGGAATGGTGGGGAGAGACGGATTCGAACCGCCGAACCCGGAGGGAGCAGATTTACAGTCTGCCGTGTTTAGCCACTTCACTATCTCCCCAATATAATGTTGCATTTTAAATAAATGGTGGAGGATGACGGGATCGAACCGCCGACCCTCTGCTTGTAAGGCAGATGCTCTCCCAGCTGAGCTAATCCTCCAGATAAATGGTGACCCGTAGGGGATTCGAACCCCTGTATGACAGCGTGAAAGGCTGCTGTGTTAAACCGCTTCACCAACGGGCCATATGGCTCCTCAGGACGGACTCGAACCGCCAGCCTACCGGTTAACAGCCGGTTGCTCCACCATTGAGCTACTGAGGAACAGTATGAAAGAGTTGTTCTTTCAAAACTAGATAATGAAGTCAGCATAAAGGCAATGTGGATAAGTCCTCGACCGATTAGTATTCGTCAGCTCCATGCATTACTGCACTTCCACACCGAACCTATCAACCTCATCGTCTATGAGGGGTCTTACTAGCTTGCGCTATGGGAAGTCTCATCTTGAAGGGGGCTTCACGCTTAGATGCTTTCAGCGCTTATCCCGTCCGCACATAGCTACCCAGCTGTGCCACTGGCGTGACAACTGGTGCACCAGAGGTGCGTCCATCCCGGTCCTCTCGTACTAAGGACAGCTCTCCTCAAACTTCCTACGCCCGCGACAGATAGGGACCGAACTGTCTCACGACGTTCTGAACCCAGCTCGCGTACCGCTTTAATGGGCGAACAGCCCAACCCTTGGGACCTACTTCAGCCCCAGGATGCGATGAGCCGACATCGAGGTGCCAAACCTCCCCGTCGATGTGGACTCTTGGGGGAGATAAGCCTGTTATCCCCAGGGTAGCTTTTATCCGTTGAGCGATGGCCCTTCCATGCGGAACCACCGGATCACTAAGCCCGACTTTCGTCCCTGCTCGACTTGTAGGTCTCGCAGTCAAGCTCCCTTGTGCCTTTACACTCTACGAATGATTTCCGACCATTCTGAGGGAACCTTTGGGCGCCTCCGTTACTCTTTAGGAGGCGACCGCCCCAGTCAAACTGCCCACCTGGCATGGTCCTTCCACCCGATAAGGGCGGCAAGTTAGAAACTCCGTACATCAAGGGTGGTATCCCAACGACAGCTCCACGAAGGCTGGCGCCCTCGCTTCACAGCTTCCCACCTATTCTGTACATGATGCACAAAGTTTCAATACCAGGCTACAGTAAAGCTCCATGGGGTCTTTCCGTCTTGTCGCGGGTAACCTGCATCTTCACAGGTATTATGATTTCACCGGGTCTCTTGCCGAGACAGCGCCCAAGTCGTTACGCCTTTCGTGCGGGTCGGAACTTACCCGACAAGGAATTTCGCTACCTTAGGACCGTTATAGTTACGGCCGCCGTTTACTGGGGCTTCGGTTCAAAGCTTCGCTTGCGCTAACCCATCCCCTTAACCTTCCAGCACCGGGCAGGCGTCAGCCCCTATACTTCGCCTTGCGGCTTCGCAGAGACCTGTGTTTTTGCTAAACAGTCGCTTGGGCCTTTTCACTGCGGCCTCCTCGGGCTATAAACCCTACCGAGGCGCCCCTTCTCCCGAAGTTACGGGGCCATTTTGCCGAGTTCCTTAGCAAGAGTTATCCCGCGCACCTTAGGATTCTCTCCTCGCCTACCTGTGTCGGTTTGCGGTACGGGCACCTTGTTCCTCGCTAGACGCTTTTCTTGGCAGTGTGAAATCAGGGACTTCGGTACTTATATTTCCCTCGCCATCACAGCTTGTGCTTATTGGTGTGCGGATTTGCCTACACACCACACTTACTGCTTAGACGGCCATCCAATAGGCCGCTCACCCTATCCTCCTGCGTCACGCCATTGCTCAAGCGGAACAGAGGTGGTACTGGAATATCAACCAGTTGTCCATCGCCTACGCCTTTCGGCCTCAGCTTAGGTCCCGACTAACCCTGGGAGGACGAGCCTTCCCCAGGAAACCTTAGGCTTTCGGTGGACAAGATTCTCACTTGTCTTTTCGCTACTTACACCGGCATTCTCACTTCCAAGCGCTCCACCGCTCCTCACGATACGGCTTCACTGCTGCTTGGAACGCTCCCCTACCCAGTCCATAAGGACTGCCATAGCTTCGGCGGTATGTTTAGCCCCGTTACATTTTCCGCGCAGAGTCACTCGACCAGTGAGCTATTACGCACTCTTTAAATGGTGGCTGCTTCTAAGCCAACATCCTGGTTGTCTGGGCAACTCCACATCGTTTCCCACTTAACATACACTTGGGGGCCTTAGCTGATGGTCTGGGCTGTTTCCCTTTTGACGATGGATCTTAGCACTCACCGTCTGACTCCCGGATATAAGTACTTGGCATTCGGAGTTTGACTGAATTCGGTAACCCGATGAGGGCCCCTAGTCCAATCAGTGCTCTACCTCCAAGACTCTAAATCCGAGGCTAGCCCTAAAGCTATTTCGGGGAGAACCAGCTATCTCCGAGTTCGATTGGAATTTCACCGCTAGCCACACCTCATCCCCGCACTTTTCAACGTGCGTGGGTTCGGGCCTCCAGTAGGTGTTACCCTACCTTCACCCTGGACATGGCTAGATCACACGGTTTCGGGTCTACGACAACGTACTTTCGCCCTATTCAGACTCGCTTTCGCTGCGGCTCCGTCTCTTCGACTTAACCTCGCACGCTATCGTAACTCGCCGGTTCATTCTACAAAAGGCACGCCGTCACACATAGAAAGTGCTCCGACTATTTGTAAGCACACGGTTTCAGGTACTATTTCACTCCCCTCCCGGGGTGCTTTTCACCTTTCCCTCACGGTACTGGTTCACTATCGGTCGTTAGGTAGTATTTAGCCTTAGCAGATGGTCCTGCCAGATTCACACGGGATTTCACGTGTCCCGCGCTACTCGGGGTTGGTCTCGGAGAGACAGATGTTTGGGTTACGCGACTATCACGCTCTTTGGTCAGTCTTCCCAAACTGTTCACCTACATCTGTCTTTTGTAACTCCTATATGAAACGCCCCACAACCCCGTAGGATAAATCCTACGGTTTAGGCTCTTCCGCGTTCGCTCGCCACTACTGACGGAATCACTATTGTTTTCT
>NZ_CP017705.1:2280000-2347500 GCF_002706795.1 Brevibacillus laterosporus DSM 25 | reverse complement strand
TTTATGTATTTTTTTGAAATCCACTTTTATTTTATATTCTCAATACAAAATCATAGAGCAGATTCCTTTTGTTATAAGGGGTTTAGGACATTTTTAGCCTTACAGTGATTCTTCCTTTATACTTTTTTTTCTCACATATTTAGAAATCTCTCTAGGTGATGCAAAACGTGCGTACATCCTAAATAATGTTGCATATCTTTCTTCCATTGCTCTTTTAACTAAATGATCAATTCGTTTATCCCCAAAATCTAGTAGCATTTCCTCTAACTCGCGTTTCAGTAGATATTCAACTTCCTGACATTCTTTTGTAGTAAGTAATAACCCTAGCAACTGTGATCATCTCCCGGAAACAAGTCTACGTATATCATTTCCTGTAAGCTCATTCCCTATTCTTATTTTCTCAGTTACTTTTTTTAATACAACTAAAAACAAAAGGATTTATGAGTGCAGTTTTTAATACACCGTTACGAAATAATCAATTTATTTTGGGGATGAATAGAAAAAATCAATAAAAAAACCGCTACTTGAGCGGTTTTTTTATTACGATTCATCATTTGACAAGTGGATTTAAGAGCTGAGGTGTTATAACCGACTCGATAATCGCTGCTACTAGTAGCATTACCACAATTAAAATAAATGTTTTCCAAAGAATACGCAGACTATCTCCCCAGTCTCGTTTTACTCGATCCCTTTTTTGTGGTGCAAAGAGTGCCCCAATAGAACGAAATGATAATACACCAAAGCGAATCCCTAAGCCTGCTGCAAAAAGGATAGCGGTAATTTCAATAATACCGTGCGGAAGAATGCCATATGCAAACATTTCCCATGTGCTGAGCCCTTTTGCATTAGGCATAGTTAATACGAAACCAAGTACAGCACCATTCATAAATAAACCCCAAATAGGAAAAATAGCAAAAAACGTACCCATTCCCAGCATCATAATCGCTGCCATTAGATTATTCATAAAAATAACTCTTATGGTTGTGAATACATTATTTTCCAATTGAATCTCTTTTGAAACTTCCTTGACCTGCTCAAGCATTTTGTCCATAAGGGGACTTAAACTGGCCGTATTAAGTATTCCAACAATTACACCTGCAAGCAGAATAAGCAAAGCTATTCCAAAGTATTTGCTCGTTCCTCTCCAAATATCACGAAAAAAACCCCTCACTATACCCACTCCAATCTCACTTATCTATCCATATCATTTATTTTACCTTTTTATACACATAGATGCGAAAGAATAACCTTTTCCAAATTGCATAAAATGTAGGGGGACAAACTGCTAAAAGGAGGTAACTTATCAATATGAAGTATATGTTCGTAATCAGTTCTAAGAAGTTAAAACAGTTTTTTATAATTGGTATGGCCTTAATTCTTGGGGCAGGCATTGCTTATGCCGAACGTAATAGTCTGCAGGTTTTCTCCGCCTCCGTCGATAAAAACAAAGGGCCTCAAGCCATTTATAAGGTGGATACAAAGGATAAAAAGGTTGCTTTGACATTTGACATTAGCTGGGGAGAAACGCGTACACAACCAATTCTAGATATTTTAAAAGAGAAGAAGGTAGACAAAGTAACCTTTTTCCTCTCCTCCCCCTGGAGTCAGAAGCATCCTGAAA
This sequence comes from Brevibacillus laterosporus DSM 25, assembly GCF_002706795.1. NCBI lineage: Bacteria > Bacillati > Bacillota > Bacilli > Caryophanales > Paenibacillaceae > Brevibacillus > Brevibacillus laterosporus. The sequence goes on along the minus strand of NZ_CP017705.1, from coordinate 2,345,879 downwards.
TGGTAAAGAAAATTGTTGACGGCGGTTACGAAATCGGTTCACATGGGCACCGACATGATAACTATAGCCGTTATTCAGAAGAACAGATGCGGACCCAAATCGGCAAGGCTGATACCATTCTCACCGAATTAACAGGTAAAAAGCCTAATTTAATCCGCATGCCAAATGGTGATTTTGATAAGCGTGTGCTTCGCGTAGCAAATGACATGGGCTATATGGTTATTCAATGGGATACCGATTCTCTTGACTGGATGAATCCGGGCACGGATCGAATCATCCAGAACGTTGTCTCAAAAGCTCATCCCGGTGATATCATCCTGATGCACGCGAGCGATTCCTGCAAACAAACTCATCTTGCCTTGCCCGTGATTATCGACAAATTACGGTCTCAAGGATATCAGTTCGTGACCGTATCCGAATTAATTTCAGGATCAAAAATAAAAAGCGAAGAAATTAACTAATTCGTAAACAAAAACATGTCCTAAACAAAAAGCTACTCCGAATATAAATGGAGTAGCCTTTTGTTTATCAATAGATATGTAAACCTTGCCTAGATTTAAAAGATTATGACGTTTTTGATTGCTCAGTACGTGTGGTTAAGCGATGTAATTGTAAAATCTGCCAAACATTACAAAACAGCAAAGGCACTACCATTACAGCAATAGCTTTGAAATCATCTTGTTTTAAGGCAGGTAGCCACTCTATGGCTGTTACAACAAAAATGAAAAAGACTGTAGGTACCCATGCTGTTGGATTCGTAACCTTTACTTTAGCATATGCCGTTAGTAACGCTATTCCCAACAGCAAGACAGGTTCAACAAAGTATGGAAGCACTGAGCCTCCCTGTCCAAAAGCTATATACCGTAAATAAACCATGTCGAAAAAAGCAAATAATATAAAGAAAATTTGGATATTCTTTCGCAAAGCCTTGCTCTTCATCGAATTTAAAACAAGATAATTAAACATCATATACGCAAAGAAACCCATTTGAGCTACAATGCTAGTCGTTAAACCTAACAACAAATTCATCAATAATCCCATAAAAAAATTAGCAATAGAACCATGGTATAAATTTTGCTGGGTAACTAACCCCATTAACATTCCACCGATACCGCCTAATAACAGTGTTGTACCGAATAACCATCCATAATTACGCAAACTCAAGGCTGGTCCCTCCTTCATTGGCTCCTAATGATTTTACCAATGCATGCAAGAAAATTCTAGCGTAAGAAAACAAAAAACTGCACATTTTATAAATAGCTGAGGACTGTAAAAGGAGGGTGTTCCCTGCTAATGTTAAACAAGCATTTCTTTGTTGCCCTGATACCTGTGCTGGCATGTGGTCTTCTCTTATCAAGCTGTGGAACAACGTCACAAAGCCAATCCCAGCCTGATTACAAATCCACCAAGACGATGGTTCTTGATATTTTACAAACGGATGAAGCAAAAAAAGCCATGGAATCCATGATGAAAGACGAGAGCTTTCAAAAAAATCTCATCATGAATCCTGAAACGGTTCGTACCACGCTTATCCAAAGTATCGCAAAACCAAACAACCCACACATCAAGCAAGCTTTTAAAGATCCCAAATTCACCAGTACCTTAGCTAAATCCATGAAGGCTGAGAATAAAAAGCTGTTGAAAGAACTTATGAAAGACCCTGAGTATCAGCAAATGATGCTTAGTATTCTCAAGGACCCTGAATATGAAAAAAGCTTACTTGATCTGATGAAAACCTCCGCCTATCGTAAACAGACTATGCAAATCATGAAGGATAGCTTAGAAAGTCCCATGTTTCAAGCAGAAATGCTCAAAATCATGACGAAGGCCCAAGAGGATATGATGAATCCTCAGCATCTAAACGAAGAAACAAAGGGCAAGAAGCAGGGGAAGAAAAAGAAATCAGGTGGAGAATAAAAGAAAAAGGTGAGCTTACCCTCACCTTTTTCTTTTTTACTCGAAGGATATAATCAGAATACCCGATGCTTTTTGGTTTTCTATTATTTACATAATCGATCGACATCCTGCGCAAGTCGCAAATAAATTTGTCCAATAGTGGTATCGGTTTTATAAATGGATGGAGAGTATTCAGGTTCTTGCGGATGATTCTCTGGTTGGCCTAGTGGGATTTGGGCGATCATGGCACAAGCCAGTGTTTCAGCTAATTTAGAACCGCCCCCACGGCCAAATACATGTTCTTTGGAACCGTCCTTAGCTTCATACCAAGCCATATTCTCTACAACTCCCAAAATTTTATGGCCCGTTTTCATTGCCATAGCTCCCGCTCTTGCTGCTACGAATGCTGCTGTAGGATGAGGCGTGGTCACAATGATCTCTTTGCTTTGAGGGATCATTGTATGGACGTCAAGTGCTACGTCACCTGTTCCTGGAGGTAGATCCAGCAAGAGATAATCAAGGTCTTCTCCCCAATGTACTTCACTGAAGAAATTGCGGAGCATCTTGCCCAGCATAGGACCGCGCCAAATAATAGGGGAATTATCTTCAACAAAAAAGCCCATCGACATTACTTTTACACCAAACTTCTCTACTGGCAGAATGGTTTGTCCAATAACGGTAGGACGTTGCTCAATGTTCATCATATCTGGAACACTAAACCCATAAATGTCAGCATCAATAATTCCCACTTTTTTTCCTAAACGAGCAAGTGAAACGGCTAGATTAACTGTTACTGTAGATTTACCGACTCCACCTTTACCAGAGGTAATAGCAATAAATGTTGTCTTTGAATTTTCTTCAAGTATAGGGTGCAAGACATTTGTCTGTCCCTGCCCTTGGTCTTTAGACGCTGTAGCTTGCCCTCCACGCAATTGTTGGCTGAGTGCAGCCCTTTCCTCTTCTGTCATGGCTCCAAAGCGAACATCGACCTGCTCTGCGCCCAATGCACGAATTGCTTGCACCACATCATCTTGAATTTTTACCTTTAATGGACAGCCAGATATGGTAAGCACCACTTCCAGAGAAACGTGCCGTTCTTCAATCATAATATTGCGAATCATATTAAGTTCTACTAAACTACGATTTATCTCAGGATCTTTAACGTCACGTAGTGCTTCGAGAATTTTCTCTTTCGTTAGCATGTTGAATCCACCTCGATTTTCTAGTTGGGAAACAGGCTTAGGGGTACGCATATACCCGTTGCCTAGTTTAGTAAATCACATGGTGTTCCCTTGCTGTTTCCTAATTTTTGCCCTCATTATAGCATAGTTACAGACTAAACAAGCACACCCAAACTATGGTGTGCTTGTAGCTGTGCTCTTTTCTCCTGCATAATGACGCAATATTCCCTGATAGATTGCGTTTGCCATTGCCTTTTGATATTCTGCTGACTCCAATTTTCTTGCTTCTTCAAGGTTGGATAAAAAACCCACTTCCACAAGGACTGATGGGGTCTTTACTTCCCGAATTAAAAAAATATCATCTGTTTGCTTGGGACTTCTATCTGTATTTTCTAATACACGTTTAATCTCATCTTGAATAAGAAAGGCCATGGTCTTACTTTCTTGAAAACCAGGGAAGTAAAAAGTTTGAGCACCTCTCCATTTTTCCTGCGGAATACTGTTTAAATGAATACTAACTAAAAAATCTGGTGCCTTTTCATTAATAAACTTCACTCGATTGCGAATATCCTCTGATTTACGCTTTCTCAGTTTACTAGCACCCTCTGATGACAAATCCCTATCATCTTCCCGCGTCATGATTACATAAGCTCCTGACTCCTGTAAAAAGTCACGTAAATATAGACTAATAGGCAATGCCACGTCTTTTTCAATAACTTTCCCGTCCTTACTTACTGCACCACCATCTACGCCACCATGGCCCGCATCAATTGCTATTACTGTACCTGCCAATGGCAATGTCCATGTGGACCAAGAAGAATGTGCGGGTAACTTGTACGTAAATATGATGACGAGCAGAAAGCAGGCTAGTACCCACCCTACTACTTTTTTAGTCACTTCGACCGCCCCTTTGTCCCAATTCTCTTCTTCATCATATGGATCAAAATGGACATTTATGACGGGGTTGTCTATAAAAGTCAGAGGGGAGGGTATGTAGTTTTTGATTAGATCATAGCATGGCGTGATATGGAGATTATAAAGAAATCAACCTTTTACAGATACGTAACACCACCTAACGAAAGGAATGCTTACGAATGACAAATCCTATTACCATACCTGATCTTTCTAAAAGACCATTTAGCTTGAAGGTGGAACGTCTAATGGATTCACCACCAAATGCTCTATTCCAAGCGTGGACGAAGCAATTCGATCGTTGGTTTGCAGCTCCCGGCTCAGTGTTAATGAAAGGTGAAGTAAACACGGTCTTCTTTTTTGAAACACAGTTTGAAGAAGAACGCCATCCTCATTACGGACGATTTCTAAAGCTTGTGCAAGACTGTCTCATTGAATTGACTTGGGTTACTGGGGGGACAAAGGGGGCTGAAACAGTTGTCACGGTTGAGCTTGAACCACATAACAAAGGAACACGGCTTCGCCTTACCCATGCAGGGTTTCCAGATAAGGAGTCGAGGGACCAACATGAACAGGCTTGGCCACATGTGCTTGAACAGCTCAACAAGAAAATGACAACAACAAATAGCTAATAACAACTTTTGAAACAAGCTTTCCTCAAAGCATAAGATGATTATGGTCAAAATATGGTCATCACCGCTTTATCAAAAGAAAACAAGCCCCAAATCAATAAATGATTTGAGGCTTGAATCCTTATAATAACAACTATTAACGTTTAGAGAACTGAGGTGCGCGACGAGCCGCTTTAAGACCGTATTTTTTACGTTCTTTCATACGAGGGTCACGAGTCAAGAATCCAGCGCGTTTAAGAGCACCGCGAAGTTCTGGATCTGCTTTTAGCAATGCACGAGCAACACCATGACGGATTGCTCCTGCTTGACCAGTTGTACCTCCGCCACCAACGTTTACTAAAACATCATAGTGACCTAGAGTTTCAGTAAGAACTAGTGGTTGTTTTACGATCAGCTTTAAAGTTTCCAAACCAAAATAATTATCCATATCACGCTTGTTGATCAGAATGCGACCTTCGCCTGGTACCAAGCGAACGCGTGCTACGGAGTGTTTACGACGACCTGTACCGTAGTATTGAACTTGTGCCACGAGTCATTTCCTCCCTTTTATTAGCCGCGAATTTGCCATGCTTCTGGTTTTTGAGCAGCATGTGGATGCTCAGTACCTGCATAAACTTTTAGTTTTGAGATCATTTGACGTCCCAAGCTGTTTTTAGGAAGCATACCTTTAACAGCCAATTCGAACAAACGATCTGGGCGTTTGTTCAGCATTTCACCAGCAGGAGTTGCTTTCAAACCACCTGGGTGCATGGAGTGTCTATAGTACATTTTATCGGTAAGTTTCTTACCAGTAAGCTTGATTTTGTCAGCATTAAGAACGATTACGAAATCACCAGTGTCAACGTGTGGTGTAAATTCAGGCTTTAGTTTACCGCGTAGGATAGATGCTACTTCGCTCGCAAGACGACCAAGAGTTTGGCCTTCAGCGTCAACGATGTACCATTTACGCTCAACTTCTTGCGTTTTCGCCATATATGTGGTACGCATGTTTGTCCCTCCTAGATATCTTGCCGTTCAATGTTAAAGGCCAAAGTTGCAACGGTGAACAACTTTACCTTGTGTATCCTAATTCGTACTAAATCAATTTTCAATCCCGGGGCTAGAGTGGGGCTAGCGGGTATGAAAATACCATTAGTTATCATACTATATAGATCATGTGAGAGTCAAGGAAAACGAATTGCTATTCCTTGTAAAATACTTCCCACATTGTAAGACCATGGGGAGGTGCTGTCTGTCCTGCTAATTCCCGATCACACCCTGCAAGAATACTAGGGATATGATCCGGGCTTAGCTTGCCTTCTCCAACGTTAAGCAAGGTTCCCGCAATGATTCTTACCATGTTATATAAAAACCCGTTGCCGCGACAAATAATCCAAAGAAGAGTTCCTTCTTGTTCAATTTTCACGTCATAAATGGTACGCACCTTATTCTCCACATGCGTCTTTGCAGAGCAAAAAGAAGTAAAGTTATGCGTCCCTATCAAATGGGTGGCAGCTTGTCTCATCACTTCCACATCTAGCGGATAGCGAACATGCCAAGCATAGCGGTGACGAAAGATGTCTGGCACCTGAGCATTGTTAATACAATATCGGTATTCCTTCTCTCTGACGTCAAATCGAGCATGAAAGGACGGCTCTACCTCCTCTATTGATTGTATGACAATCGAGTTAGGTAGCTGATTATTAAGAATCCAACACCATTTTTCTAAAGGGATAGTTGATTTTGTATCAAAGTGAAATGTTTGACCTTTGGCATGAACACCCGCATCTGTACGACCAGACCCGTGAATCTGAATAGTCTCGCCAGTAATGCGCATAATTGCTGCCTCAATCTCCCCTTGAATGGTCATTTGTTCAGGTTGAACTTGAAACCCACTATAATCAGTTCCATCATAGGCAACAATACCTTTTAATCGTTTCATGTTCTCCACCATCCTACAACTACCACCAGAACCAACATAAATAACAATAGGATGCCGTCTCGATAACTAAAACGCAGTTGACGTAATTTTGTACGTCCAATATCCCCACGGTATCCTCTTGCCTCCATTGCTAATGCTAAATCTTCAGCTCGACGAAATGCACTAATAAACAGCGGAATCACAATGGCAACCATGGCTTTTGCCCGGCTCAACAGTGTTCCACTATCAAAATTAGCACCTCTGGCCATCTGTGCTTTCATAATCTTGTCCGTCTCTTCCAATAGCGTCGGGATAAATCGAATCGCAATGGAAAGCATGAGCGCCATTTCATGAACAGGAAGACCCCACTTTTTTAATGGGCCAAACATTCGTTCCACCCCATCAGTAAGATCAATAGGTGAAGTGGTTAAAGTCAACAATGAGCTGATTACAACCAATAAACCTAATCGCATCGAAACAAACAAGGCCTGACGCACACCTTCCTCTTCTATGCTAAACCACCCCCACTTTACATACACCTGCCCCCCTTTGGTAAGCAAGATCTGCAAAATGACGGTAAGCACTAGTAGGAACCAGACTGGTTTTAAACCACGAAAGATATAGGAAAGCGAAAGTTTAGACATAAACAAGCATAACAAGAGAATAGCTACTAAGAATCCATAGATTTCCACCTTATTCGCCATAAAAACAACCATAGCAAACACGATAATAAATAAAAATTTACTTCTCGGATCTAGGCGGTGGACAAAGGAATCACTGGGTATATACTGGCCAATAGCAAAATTTTGTAGCATGCTCATAGAACATCCTCCCTACCCCGTTTGAGTAGATCAAGCAGATAGGAGGATAGATCCTCTTCTTTGTATAAAGAGAGCGGCAATCGCTTATTGTGTGGAAGCTTTTCATTTAATCGATGAAGAAAAGAGACTGTTTCAGGTACATCTAAAGCCAATTCTTGCAAAGCAGCTTGCTCTTTAAAAATGTCTGCAGGTGTACCCTCCATAGCAATCTTCCCTTTAGCCAATACCAGAAGATAATCAGCATATCGAGCAGCTTCTTCCATACTGTGGGTAACCAGTAAAGTAGTGAGCTTTTGTTCCCGATGAATCTGAAATATTCCTTCTAAGATGGCCTTCCTTCCAGCAGGATCTAGTCCTGCGGTCGGCTCATCTAGAACAAGCACTTTCGGTTGCATTGCCAATACCCCTGCAATTGCAACTCGGCGCATCTGTCCCCCACTTAAATGGAAAGGAGAGCGATCTTTAACCTCATCGAAGGAAAGCCCCACGATTTCAAGCGATTCTTTTGCCCTTTGATAAGCCATTTGTTTGGGTAATTCATAATTTAATGGACCGTACATCACATCTTTAAGTACAGTTTCTTCAAAAAGTTGATGTTCCGGATATTGGAACACGAGCCCCACCTGACGGCGCAAATTACGCGTTTTTTTCGTTGTAGGAGTAACAACCATCTCCCCGACCCGTACAGTACCCTCTGATGGCTTAATTAAACCATTTAGATGCTGAATCAAAGTCGACTTTCCGGAACCAGTTTGACCAATAATACCTACAAACGAACCCGATGGGATAGTAAAGGAGATGTGCGAAAGTGCCTCTTTTTCAAACGGAGTCCCTTTTCCATACAAATAGGTCACATTTTCAAAAGATATTTGCATAATTCGTCAACCAACTCCTCTTGATCCAGTACAGTCTGAAGTTTTATACCTTGTTGCCCTAAAATGTGACGAAGCCTTCCTCCAAAGGGAACATCCAGACCAATAGCCTTCAGACCCTCTACGTCGGCATACACTTCAACAGGAGTACCATCTGCATAAATCTTCCCCTGATCCATCACAATAATACGATCAGACTCTAACGTCTCTTCAGGAAAATGCGTAATGTTAATGATTGTGAGTCCTTCTTCTCGGTTCAGCTTATGAACCAATTGAATAACTTCTTTTCTTCCTTGTGGGTCAAGCATAGCAGTGGCTTCATCCAAAATAATAATGGAGGGGCGCATTGCCAGAATTCCAGCAATCGCTACACGCTGCTTCTGCCCACCAGATAGCCGTTGAGGCTGGCTTTTCAGGTAGGCTGTCATCTTCACCGACTCTAAGGATTCGTCAATACGTTTACGCATCTCAGTTGCTTCAATTCCAAGATTCTCAAGCCCAAAGGCTACGTCATCCTCGACGATCGTACCAACGATTTGATTATCTGGATTCTGAAACACCATACCTACCTGCTGTCTGATGTCCCATAATCGTTCCTCATCGTCAGTAGAAAATCCAGTGACCGTCAGTACCCCTGCAGTCGGTACCAACAAAGCGTTCATAAGCTTTGCTAACGTCGATTTGCCAGAGCCATTGTGTCCAATAATTGAAACAAAAGAACCTTCCTGAATAGAAAAGTCTATACCTTTTACCACGGGGGATGCTTCTACTTGCTCCGAGTGATATTGAAAGGTAAGCCCACTAGCCTGAATCATGTTAGATTGTTCTTTCAAAGTCCTCACATCCCTCGTCACAGGCAATAATACAAGATGTTTTTGGAACTATATCTGGATAAAAGAAAAAAGGGTTGAATCAGAACCCGGCAAAACCAGACCCTGTCCTCACCCTTTCTCTAGCAACCAGTTACTATTCAACTAATTCGATATAAGCCATTGGTGCAGCATCGCCACGGCGAGGACCAATTTTAAGGATACGAGTGTATCCACCATTACGCTCAGCGAAACGTGGTGCGATATCATCGAAAAGTTTTTGAACAGCTGTTTTGCCTTCCTCAGTAGCGATTTCGTTACGAACGAAAGCAGCTACTTGACGACGTGCATGAAGATCACCGCGTTTTGCAAGAGTGACCATTTTATCAGCGATAGAACGTAGTTCTTTCGCTTTCATTTCAGTCGTTTCGATGCGCTCATTGATGATAAGATCTGTTACCAAATCGCGGAACAGAGCTTTACGAGCCGCACTACGACGTCCCAGTTTACGGTATGCCATGTTCTAACCTCCTTCTTTCTGGTGTGTTGTGACTTATATTGCATCAGCATTTCACACCAGATTTGACCCTCTCCCAAGACAAGGAGTGGATAGTAACATCTGTATAGATAACTATGCTAAAAGCTCTTAGTCATCGTTACGTAGACCTAGACCAAGTTCTTGAAGTTTTTCTTGAACTTCTTCTAAAGATTTACGTCCCAAGTTACGAACTTTCATCATATCTTCTTCAGACTTCTGAGTTAACTCTTGAACCGTGTTGATACCAGCGCGTTTCAAGCAGTTGTAAGAACGAACAGAAAGATCAAGCTCTTCGATAGTCATCTCCAAGACTTTTTCTTTCTTATCTTCTTCTTTTTCGACCATGATTTCAGCATCTTTGGCTTCGTCAGTCAAACCAACGAACAAGTTAAGATGTTCCGTCATGATTTTGGCTCCAAGGCTAACAGCTTCCTCAGGGCGGATGCTTCCATTTGTCCAAACTTCCAATGTTAATTTATCATAGTTAGTCATTTGCCCAACACGGGTATTCTCAACTTGATAGTTAACACGTTTGATTGGAGTGTAAATGGAATCAATTGGAATAACCCCAATTGGTTGATCCTCAGATTTATTGCCATCTGCTTGAACATACCCACGACCGCGTCCTGCTGTCATGCGAATATGCAGACGACCGCCATTTGCTAACGTTGCGATATGCAGATCAGGGTTTAAAATCTCCACATCACTATCAGCACGAATATCTCCTGCTTTCACAACGCCTTCGCCTTCTGCATCAATCTCAAGGATTTTTTCTTCATCAGAATGGATCTTAAGCGCAAGACCCTTGATGTTGAGGATGATTTCAGTTACGTCCTCCACGACTCCATCAATAGTCGAGAATTCGTGTAGTACACCGTCAATTTGAACAGAAGTAACCGCCGCACCTGGCAAAGAAGACAGTAGAATCCGTCTAAGTGAATTGCCAAGGGTTGTACCGTAACCACGCTCAAGGGGCTCAACGACGAATTTGCCGTACAAGTTATCGTCGTCTAACTCCACAACCTCAATTCTAGGTTTTTCTATTTCTATCATTCTTAACAAACCCTCCTTCAAAACGTCGAAATTCAAGGGTGGGCCTAGGGACCCACTCAGGAATTTCTTTCGGCGGTTTACCGTTTGCATGCATGTCAAGCCAAAAAAGCAGAATCTACCATTCTATTATGGACAAGTTCTGAGCTTTATAAACCCGACTACACGCGGCGACGTTTTGGTGGACGGCAGCCGTTGTGTGGGATTGGGGTAACATCTTTAATCATGTTAACTTCCAAACCAGCAGCTTGCAATGAACGGATAGCAGCCTCACGACCAGCACCAGGACCTTTAACTAGTACTTCCAAAGAACGCATTCCATGATCCATTGCAGTTTTTGCTGCAGTTTCAGCAGCCATTTGAGCTGCGAATGGAGTGCTCTTACGGGAACCTCTGAAGCCGAGGGCACCAGCACTGGACCAAGAGATTGCGTTGCCATGAGGGTCTGTGATCGTAACGATAGTGTTGTTGAAAGTAGAACGGATATGTGCTACGCCAACTTCAACGTTTTTACGATCGCGACGACGTGTACGAGTCGCAACTTGTTTTCTTTTAGCCATGTTAATTTACCCTCCTTTACTTCTTCTTGTTCGCTACTGTACGACGAGGACCTTTACGTGTACGAGCATTTGTTTTAGAACGTTGACCACGAACTGGTAATCCACGACGATGGCGGATACCACGGAAGCAACCAATTTCCATCAAGCGTTTGATGTTAAGAGAGATTTCACGACGAAGATCCCCCTCAACTTTGATGTTCTTGTCGATGAATTCACGAAGTTTGTTAACTTCATCTTCAGTCAAATCACGAACACGAGCATTAGCATCTACGCCAGCTTCCGCAAGAATGCGTTGGGAAGTAGAGCGACCGATACCGAAGATATAGGTAAGTGCGATTTCCACTCGTTTTTCACGAGGCAAGTCGACGCCTGCAATACGTGCCATTCTTCTAAAGCACCTCCTTGAGTTTATCCTTGTTTTTGCTTATGTTTTGGATTTTCACAAATAACCATAACGTTACCTTTGCGACGGATAACTTTACATTTTTCGCAAATCGGTTTAACCGACGGTCTTACTTTCATGGTTCTTGCCTCCCTTTTCTAGGGGTTAAAATTATTTGTAACGGTACGTAATACGCCCGCGAGTTAAATCGTAAGGCGATAGTTCGACAGTTACCTTGTCTCCAGGAAGAATACGAATGAAGTGCATTCGAATTTTTCCAGATACGTGTGCCAATACTTTATGTCCATTTTCCAGTTCAACACGGAACATTGCATTTGGCAATGGTTCGATGACGGTACCTTCTACTTCAATTACGTCGTCTTTGGCCATTGGCTAGTCTCCTTTCAACTGTTTATACAGTCAGACCATGAGTTTGGCATCATCATAATGCCTCGAGAAACTTCTCGGCTACTTGAACAAACTTATCGTCAACACGTTGAACGACAATCTTCCAGTTCACCTTCGTTTAGGGTCTAGTCAAGATCTCATAGCCATCTTCCGTAATCGCGATGGTGTGTTCATAGTGCGCACACTTTTTCCCATCCACTGTTACGACCGTCCAATTGTCCTCCAATGTGCGGACATAACGTTCGCCAGCATTCACCATCGGCTCGATTGCTAAAACCATTCCTGGCTTTAATCTTGGCCCTCTGTTAGGAGAACCATAATTAGGAATTTGTGGATCTTCATGCAAACTTTGACCGATTCCATGTCCCACGTACTCGCGGACAATTGAATAACCAGCAGCTTCCGCATGTAGTTGAATCTCATGAGAGATATCAGAAAGGCGTCCATCAGGAATTGCTTTCGCCAGACCTTTATATAAGGACTCTTCTGTGACTTGCATCAGGCGCTGATCATCCAAAGAGATGTTACCAACAGCATAGGTCCAGGCTGAGTCACCATGATAACCCTGAAACTTAGCACCAATGTCTATGCTGATGATATCCCCTTCTTGCAATGTCCGTTTTCCTGGAATTCCATGTACGAGTTCCTCATTGACTGAGGCACAGATACTGCCTGTAAACCCACCGTAGCCCTTAAACGACGGAATCGCATTATGACTGCGAATAAAAGTTTCGGCCAGCTCATCAAGTTCCTTTGTAGTAACACCCGGCTTTATGAAGTTTGCCAGCTGTTGGTGAGTTAAAGCGACAATTCGGCCAGCTTCCCTCATAATTTCAAGTTCAGCTTTTGACTTTATATTAATCATTATCGCTTACCCTCGCAATAACGTGGCAATATTTTCAAACACCTTGTTGATATCTTGTTCCCCATTGATTGTACGCAAGATACCCTCTTTGGAGTAGTAATCAACCAAAAGATTAGCCTGAGAAATATTAACATCTAAACGTTGTGTTACTACTTCTGCTTTGTCATCATCTCGTTGGAATAGCTTGCTGCCATCTTTATCACAGATTCCATCCACTTGAGGTGGGTTAAACACTGTGTGGTAGCTCGCAGCGCAAGTTGGGCAGATCCAGCGACCAGTAAGACGTTCAATTAACAACTCGCGGCGAACCTCGATGTTAATCACGTGGTCAAGTTCACGTCCCAGTTCTTTTAGCATGGAGCTTAATGCTTCAGCTTGGGGAACTGTGCGCGGAAAACCATCGAGAAGAAATCCTTTTGCACAATCATCTTTACTTAAACGTTCCCGCACAATGCCGATCGTAATCTCATCTGGTACTAAGTTACCTTTATCCATATAGGACTTTGCTTCCATTCCTAGAGGAGTTTGGTTCTTAATAGCAGCCCGGAACATATCTCCGGTAGAGATGTGCGGGATGTTAAAGGTTTCTACGATACGTTCTGCCTGTGTGCCTTTACCGGCTCCAGGAAGACCCATCAAAATTATATTCATGTCCATCCCCCGTCCACTTACGAAAGATATCCTAAGGAATTCCTTAAAGAACTCTTTCTGCACCAGATCCTCTCCCATTAGGAGGTTCAGAGGTGATTATTATACTCGTTATTTAATGAAGCCTTTGTAATGACGCTGTATAAGCTGGCTCTCGATTTGTTTCATGGTGTCGAGAACAACCCCAATCATAATCAAGATGGATGTACCACCGATATAAATCGAGTTAGGCAATCCAAACATCTTACTAAATGCGAAAGGCAATAGCGAGATGATAGTCAGGAATATAGCACCGGCGAACGTTAGGCGAGTTAATGTACGAGTAATATATACCTCGGTGTTAGTACCAGGGCGAATTCCAGGAATGTAACCGCCATTCTTTCTCATATTTTCTGCCATTTGAGCAGGATTCATCTGAACAAATGTATAGAAGAACGTAAAGCCAATGATTAACACCGCGTAAAGCGTCATGCCAAGCGGAGAACTAACCTGGAAGTTGTTATAAATCCAGTTAGCAATTCCTTCACCAGTCGGTTTTACCCAGAAACTAGCGATTGTTGACGGGAACACTACTAGCGACACAGCGAAGATTACCGGAATAACCCCTGCTGAGTTGACTTTTAGTGGAATATGAGAAGACTGTCCACCAAACATCTTACGTCCTACAACACGTTTCGCATACTGTACAGGAATCTTCCGCAAGCCTTGTTGCATGTAGATAATTCCTACAACCAGCAATAGAATCGCTAGTAGAATCAGTAAGATTTTAATAACTCCAAAGAAAACTTGCGAGTTGGGATTATTAAACTGCATCTCATAGATTGTATGAATCCCACCAGGTATATTGGCGACGATACCCGCCATGATGATAATGGAAATACCATTACCAATGCCCTTTTCGGTAATTTGCTCACCTAACCACAGCAAAAAAGCAGTTCCTGCTGTTAGAGTCAAAGCAATTAACAAAAAGCTGCTCCAAGATGTGTCAGTAACTAATCCGTTCATCATTCGGTTAAAACCATAGGTCATACCAAGTGATTGGATAAATCCAAGAACAATCGTACCGTAGCGTGTTACCTGCGCAATTTTGCGACGTCCCACTTCTCCTTCCTTCGACCATTGCGTAAACTTCGGAACCACATCCATGGAAAGAAGCTGCATAATGATCGAAGCAGTGATGTATGGCATAATACCCATCGCGAAGATAGAGAATTTTTTCAATGCACCACCAGAGAATGTATCCAGAAGACCAACAAAATTGTTGGTATTACCTTGAAGTAAATCAACATTGATGTTAGGCACAGGAACGTGGGTTCCAATTCGGAAGACGACAAGCATCAAAAGAGTGAAAAACACCTTTCGACGCAGGTCGCCTATCTTAAAGATGTTAGAAAAAGATCCTAACATTAGATCACCTCAGTGGTTCCACCGACTTGAGCAATCTTTTCAGCAGCAGCACCAGAGAATTTGTGAGCTTTTACTGTAAGCTTCACAGTTAATTCACCGTTAGCCAAAACTTTCACTCCATCACGAAGAGCACTGATAACTCCTGTTTCTTTAAGCAACTCAGGTGTAACCACTGTACCTTCAGCAAAGCGATTCAACGCATCTAGAGATACGATTGCAAACTCCTTGCGGTTGATGTTGTGGAAGCCACGTTTAGGTAAACGACGGAATAGTGGGTTTTGACCACCCTCAAATCCTGGGCGTACGCCACCACCAGAACGAGCATTTTGACCTTTGTGACCTTTACCAGCTGTTTTACCAGTTCCACTACCGATACCACGTCCTAGACGTTTACGTTCATGACGGGATCCTTCTGCTGGTTTAAGTTCATGCAATTTCATAGGTTGCACCTCCTCACTATCAATCTGTAGCTTATTCTCCGATTTCCTTTACATCTACAAGATGTTTAACTTTGAAAATCATACCACGCATTGCTACGTTGTCTTCTTTTTCTACTGTTTGACGGATTTTGCGAAGGCCAAGGGCTTT
This sequence comes from Brevibacillus laterosporus DSM 25, assembly GCF_002706795.1. Taxonomy (NCBI): domain Bacteria; kingdom Bacillati; phylum Bacillota; class Bacilli; order Caryophanales; family Paenibacillaceae; genus Brevibacillus; species Brevibacillus laterosporus. The sequence continues at coordinate 2,330,410 of NZ_CP017705.1, read as the reverse complement.
CACCGTTTCCTTCTGGTCAGCCGGACGACCGATTAGGCTACGTTTTAGCGTGATTTGTAATGATTTCGCCATGTCCCTTTCCCTCCTTCTATCCTAAAAGTTCTGCGACAGTTTTTCCGCGAAGTTTAGCTACGTCTTCAGCAGTTTTCAGACGGCTAAGGCCTTCAAGAGTAGCGCTAACCATGTTGATTGGGTTGTTAGAACCCAAAGATTTACTCAACACGTCACCTACACCTGCAAGTTCAAGTACCGCACGAACTGGTCCACCCGCAATAACTCCTGTACCTTCAGAAGCTGGCTTGATTAATACACGGCCAGAACCGAAATGGCACAAAACTTGGTGAGGGATGGTAGTTCCTTTTAAAGGTACGCGAATCATGTTTTTCTTCGCGTCATCAATTGCTTTACGAATAGCGTCCGGTACTTCTTGGGCTTTACCCATACCAGAGCCAACATGGCCGTTCTTGTCGCCTACTACTACTAGTGCGCTAAAGCTGAAGCGACGACCACCTTTAACCACTTTTGCTACGCGGTTAACAGCGACGACTCTTTCTTCTAGCTCTAATTTGCTAGCGTCGATACGCATTCTTTTCCCTCCTTATATCTTATTGTCTCCTTAGAATTGCAGACCAGCTTCACGTGCTGCATCAGCTAGTGCTTTAACACGTCCATGGTACAAGTAACCACCACGGTCAAAGACGATTTCAGTGAGACCTTTTTCTTGAGCGCGTGCTGCGATCAAGTTACCAACAGCAGTTGCTGCTTCAGTATTAGAACCGTTATTTAAGTTAAGCTCTTTATCAAGTGAAGATGCAGATGCAAGAGTTGTACCTGCTACATCATCGATTAACTGAGCATAGATATGCTTAGAAGAACGGAAAACGTTCAAACGTGGACGAGCAGCAGAACCCATTACACGCTTACGAATACGCAGTTGACGTTTTTTCCGTGCTTTGTTTTTATCGTTTTTCGTAAACATTAAGCGGCCTCCTTTCTGATGAAACTATGCGGCTTATTTACCTTTTTTACCTTCTTTACGACGAACAACTTCATTGCTGTAACGAATACCTTTACCTTTGTATGGCTCAGGTTTACGTAGAGAACGAATTTCAGCAGCCACTTGGCCTACACGCTCTTTATCGATACCTTTAACAACTAATGTTGTTTGGTTAGTTAGTTCTAATTCGATTCCTTGTTCAGGAGTTACCTCAACTGGGTGAGAGAAACCTAGAGAAAGAGTTACACCGTTAGCAGACTTAGCTCCACGATAACCTACACCTACTAGTTCAAGTGTACGAGTGAAACCTTCAGATACACCTACAACCATGTTCGAAACCAAGGCACGAGTAGTACCATGGAGAGAACGATGAAGTTTATTGTCAGACGGACGTTCAACGATTACTTCAGATTCAGTAATGTTGATTTTGATGTCCGGATGAAAGTTACGAACGAGAGTACCCTTAGGGCCCTTTACTGTCAACTCTGTACCGTTCAGAGTTAAAGTAACGCCTGCAGGAACCGTAATCGGTTTTTTACCGACACGCGACATGACTTGCACCTCCTGTGCGTAAATCTAAGATTACCAAATATAAGCTAGTACTTCTCCACCAACATGTGCTTGACGAGCTTGTTTGTCAGTCATAACACCTTTGGAAGTAGAGATCAAAGCGACACCTAGTCCGCCTAATACACGAGGAATTTCATTGTTGTTTGCATAAACACGGTGTCCTGGCTTACTGATACGTTTTAGGCCAGTGATAACACGTTCGTTGTTAACCCCGTATTTAAGGAACAAACGAATGATTCCTTGCTTGTTGTCTTCGATAAATTCTGCATCACGGATAAAGCCCTCTTCTTTCAAAAGACGAGCAATTTCCTTCTTCAAGTTAGATGCAGGAATTTCAACTTTCTCGTGGCGAACCATGTTCGCATTGCGGACGCGAGTTAGCATATCAGCAACTGGATCAGTCATTACCATGAGAGAAAAACCTCCTTCCCGTCTATATTACCAGCTGGCTTTCTTTACACCTGGAATTTGGCCTTTGTAAGCCAATTCACGGAAGCAAATACGGCACAGTTTAAATTTGCGAAGCACAGAGTGCGGACGACCGCAACGTTCGCAACGAGTATACGCACGAACTTTAAACTTTGGATCACGCTGTTGCTTCACGATCATAGATTTCTTTGCCACAATTGTCCCTCCTTACGATAGGGTTTATTTACGGAATGGCATACCCATCTGAGTCAGAAGTTCACGAGCTTCTTCATCAGTTTTCGCAGATGTTACAACTACGATGTCCATACCGCGAACCTTATCAATTTTATCGTATTCGATCTCTGGAAAAATCAATTGCTCTTTAAGACCAAGAGTATAGTTTCCACGACCGTCAAAAGCTTTGGATGAAATACCACGGAAGTCACGAACACGTGGTAGAGATACGTTCATCAATTTATCGAGGAATTGGTACATACGCTCACCACGAAGTGTTACCTTCGCACCGATCGGCATACCTTCACGCAATTTGAAACCAGCGATAGACTTCTTCGCACGAGTAACAATTGGCTTTTGACCAGCGATTAATTGTAAATCTTCAATGGCTGTATCGATAGCTTTTGCGTTAGCAACTGCTTCACCAACACCAATGTTGATAACGATTTTCTCTACTTTAGGAACTTGCATGACAGTTTTATAGTTAAACTTAGTCATCAAGCTAGGAACGATTTCCTGCAAGTACTTATCTTTCAATCTTGCTGCCATTTAAGACAACCTCCTTTCCGACCTGACTACTTATCGATTACTTCGCCAGATTTTTTCGCAACCCGAACTTTTTTACCGTTCTCTAATACTTTGTAACCTACGCGGGTAGGTTTTCCTGATTTAGGGTCAATTAGAGAGACATTAGAAACGTGAATGGCAGCTTCTTGTGTTACGATTCCGCCTTGTGGATTCGCTTGAGAAGGACGAGCATGCTTCTTCACAAGATTAATACCTTCTACCAATACACGGTCTTTTTTAGGTAAAGCAGCCAATACTTGACCTTTTTTACCTTTGTCTTTGCCCGCAGTAACGATAACCATATCGCCTTTTTTTACGTGCATCGCTGGGTGCACCTCCTATCGAACAAAATACAGATTTGTTACGTTAATTTAGATAACCTCAGGAGCCAGAGAGATGATCTTCATGAAATCTTTTTCACGAAGCTCACGAGCAACCGGTCCAAAGATACGTGTACCACGTGGAGAGTTATCATCTTTGATAACTACCGCTGCATTCTGGTCGAAGCGGATGTAAGAACCATCGTTACGACGTACGCCACTAACTGTACGAACGATAACAGCCTTAACTACTTGACCTTTCTTGACAACTCCTCCGGGTGTAGCAGCTTTGACAGAGCAAACGATAATGTCGCCTACATTAGCTGTCTTGCGGCCAGATCCACCAAGAACCTTAATGCACATTAATTCTTTAGCACCAGAGTTGTCAGCAACTGCTAGTCTGGATTGAGTTTGGATCATTCTGAGTCACTCCCTTCGGATGTGATGTTTTATCCGAGTCTATCATATATTAAGCTATCTTAAACAATGACAGCTTCTTGTACTACTTTTACAAGACGGAATCTCTTGTCCTTAGAAAGCGGACGAGTTTCCATAATTTCTACGATATCACCGATTTTAGCTGTATTGTTTTCATCGTGTGCTTTGAACTTTTTAGAGTACTTCACACGCTTACCATACAACGTATGTTTTTTGTAGGTTTCAACCAGAACAACAATGGTTTTGTCCATTTTGTCTGATACTACACGACCTACCAGCGTTCTACGCAAATTGCGTTGTGCGGTCATCGTTGGAACCTCCTTCCTTATATTAGCCGATTCCTAATTCACGTTGGCGTAGGATAGTTTTCGCGCATGCGATATCCTTACGCACTTGCTTAATACGAGCCGTGTTTTCCAATTGGCCAGTAGCTAATTGAAAACGAAGGTTGAACAATTCTTCTTTCAAAGAAGAAACGTTTTGTTCGATCTCGGCAGTGGTTAGATTGCGGTATTCATTAGCCTTCATGTGCGTCACCACCCACTTCTTCGCGCTTAACAAACTTACACTTTACAGGTAGTTTGTGCATAGCAAGACGCATAGCTTCACGCGCTACTTCTTCAGATACACCAGCAAGTTCAAACATAACTTTACCTGGTTTAACTACAGCAACCCATTTTTCAACGGAACCTTTACCAGAACCCATGCGGACTTCTAGAGGTTTTTGTGTAATCGGTCTGTCTGGGAAAACTTTAATCCAAACTTTACCGCCACGACGGATATAACGTGTCATCGCAATACGTGCTGCCTCGATTTGACGATTCGTTACCCAAGCTGGTTCAAGAGCTTGGAGGCCATATTCACCGAAAGCAACAGTTGTACCGCCTTTAGCGTTACCGGACAACTTCGGACGATGTTGTTTACGATGCTTCACGCGTTTAGGCATCAACATGTTTACTTGCCTCCTTCCACTCGTGCAACGTTCTTCTTAGTAGGAAGAACTTCACCACGGTAGATCCATACTTTTACACCGATGCGGCCATAAGTAGTGTGAGCTTCAGCTGTACCATAGTCGATGTCAGCACGCAATGTATGAAGAGGTACAGTACCTTCGCTGTAACCTTCAGAACGCGCGATATCAGCTCCACCTAGACGACCACTAACAAGTGTTTTGATACCTTTCGCACCTGCACGCAAAGAACGAGTGATTGTTTGCTTTTGTGCACGACGGAAAGAAATACGGTTTTCCAATTGACGAGCAATGTTTTCAGCTACAAGAGTAGCGTCAAGATCAGGTTTCTTGATCTCGTTGATATTGATGTGTACACGCTTGCTAGTAAGTTGGGAAAGAGCTTTACGAAGTGTTTCAACTTCAGATCCACCTTTACCGATAACCATACCAGGCTTAGCAGTGTGAATTGTTACGTTTACGCGATTTGCAGCGCGTTCGATTTCAACAGTAGATACAGCAGCGTCTTTAAGACGACCTTTGATGTATTTACGAATGTGAAGGTCTTCATGCAACAAAGTTGCGAAGTCCTTATCAGCATACCATCTGGATTCCCAGTCACGAATTACGCCAACTCGCAGACCGACCGGACTTACCTTTTGTCCCACTCAATTTCCCTCCTTATTTTTCGTTTAATACCACTGTAATGTGGCTCGTACGCTTATGAATACGGCTAGCACGACCCATTGCACGTGGACGGAATCGTTTCAAGGTAGGACCTTGATCAACGAAAATTTGACCAACAACAAGGTTTTCAATATCCATGTTGTAGTTATGCTCAGCATTAGCAATCGCAGAGTTTAAAAGCTTCTCTACTACTGGAGAACCTGCTTTAGGAGTGTGTTTCAAAATACCTAGAGCTTCTCCAATTTTCTTGCCTCTGATTAGATCGATAACTAGACGCACTTTACGAGGCGCGATTCGAATATTACGAGCAACTGCTTTGGATTCCATGATTGTACCTCCCCTCTATGAAGAGAATAATTAGCGCTTCTTGGATTTTTTGTCGTTGTCGACGTGACCCCTGAAGGTACGAGTAGGTGCGAATTCACCTAATTTGTGTCCGACCATATCTTCAGTCACGTATACAGGAACATGTTTACGACCATCGTATACAGCGAATGTATGACCGATAAAATCAGGGAAGATTGTAGAACGGCGTGACCAAGTTTTAACAACTTTCTTCTCGCTTTTCTCGTTCAAAGCATCAACCTTTTTCATCAAGTGGTCGTCCACGAAAGGACCTTTCTTCAAGCTACGACCCATAGTTCAGAAACCTCCCTTCGCCAAAGGCGTTCGGTTTATTGTATTATCCGATCTTACTTCTTACGGCGACGGATAATGTATTTATCATTCTTGTTTTTCTTCTTACGAGTCTTAAGACCCAATGCAGGTTTACCCCAAGGAGTAACTGGTGCTTTACGACCGATAGGAGCGCGACCTTCACCACCACCGTGTGGGTGATCGTTAGGGTTCATTACGCTACCGCGAACAGTAGGACGTACGCCCAACCAACGTTTACGACCAGCTTTACCGATGTTGATCAACTCATGATCCAAGTTACCAACTTGACCGATTGTAGCACGGCACACGTTGTGGATACGACGAGTTTCACCAGAACCTAGACGTACGATTACGAATTCACCATCGCGACCTAGCAATTGAGCAGATGTACCAGCTGCACGTACCAACTGAGCACCTTTACCTGGTTTCAACTCGATGTTGTGAATTGTTGTACCAACAGGAATGTTTACAAGTGGTAAGCAGTTACCTGTTTTGATGTCTGCATCTGCGCCAGATACAATCTCATCTCCAACTTTCAAACCATGTGGAGCGATGATGTAACGCTTTTCACCATCAGCGTAGTTGATTAACGCGATGTTTGCAGAACGGTTTGGATCGTATTCGATAGTAGCTACGCGACCTACGATACCATCTTTGTTACGTTTGAAATCGATAACACGATATTTACGCTTATGGCCGCCACCTTGATGACGAACAGTAATCTTACCTTGGTTGTTACGTCCAGCTTTTTTGTTAAGCGGTTGTAGAAGAGATTTCTCCGGAGTGGAGGTTGTGATCTCTTCGAAGGTAGAAACCGTCATTTGGCGACGACTCGGAGAAGTCGGTTTAAACTTCTTGATACCCATTCCTTATTCCCTCCTTATAGAAAGTCGTCGAACTTAGATACCTTCGTAGAATTCTAGCTCTTTGCTATCAGCAGTCAATTTAACGATTGCTTTTTTCCACTCAGAAGTGTATCCAGCATATTTACCATAGCGTTTAGGTTTTGCAGCAACGCGAATTGTGTTAACTGCTTCAACTTTTACGCCGAAAACTTTCTCAATAGCTTGTTTGATTTCCGTTTTGTTGGCTTTCATCGGTACTTCGAAAACGTACTTCTTATCAGCCATCATATCGGTGGTGCGCTCAGTAATGATAGGGCGCTTGATAACATCGTGAAGGCTCTTCATTATGCGAGCACCTCCTCTACTTTAGCAACCGCTTCTTTAGTCACGATTACTTTATCATGTGCAACTAGGTCAAGAACGTTAACGCCAGCAGCATCAATGCACTTAGCACCTGGAATGTTGCGAGAAGAAAGGGCGATGTTTTGATCATAGTCTGCTGTTACGATTAGAACTTTACGGTCAACTTTCAAGCTAGAAAGAATACCAGCAAAATCCTTAGTTTTAGGAGCAGACATAGTCAATGCATCTAGTACTAACAATTCATTGTTTTGTACTTTTGTAGATAAAGCGGATTTAAGAGCCAAACGACGAACTTTACGGTTTAGCTTATATCCGTATTTACGAGGTGTAGGTCCGAATACTACGCCGCCGCCTTTCCATTGAGGAGAGCGAATAGATCCTTGGCGTGCACGACCAGTACCTTTTTGACGCCATGGTTTGCGTCCACCACCACGTACTTCAGAACGATTTTTTACATCGTGAGTACCTTGGCGTTGAGAAGCTTGTTGCATAACGATTGCATCAAACAGTACAGCGTTGTTTGGTTCGATACCGAATACAGCTTCAGCCAATTCGATGTCGCCTACTTGCGCACCTGTTTGGTTATAAAGAGCTACTTTTGGCATGTCAGTTCCTCCTTTCCTTATTTCTTGACAGCCGTACGCACGACTACGTAGCTGTTTTTAGGTCCAGGTATGGAACCTTTAACAAGAATCAAGTTACGGTCTGTGTCAACTTTAACAACCTCAAGATTTTGGATTGTTACGTTTTCGCCACCCATTTGACCAGGCAATTTCATACCTTTGAATACACGGTTAGCTGCGATAGAACCCATGGAACCTGGTCCACGATGGTAACGGGAACCGTGAGCCATTGGACCACGAGCGTGGTTGTGGCGCTTGATAGAACCTGCAAAACCTTTACCTTTTGTCACGCCGGACACGTCTACAAACTCTCCTGCGGCAAAAATATCAGCTTTAAGTTCTTGACCTACCTCATATTCTGTGAGGTTAATTCCGTCGATTTCACGGATGAAGCGCTTAGGTGCAGTGTTAGCTTTAGCTGCATGTCCTTTTTCAGGTTTGTTCGCACGATGATCTTTCTTATCGTCGAAACCGATCTGAATCGCCTCATATCCATCAGTTGCTTGATCCTTCTTTTGAAGAACTACGCAAGGACCTGCTTGGATTACAGTTACAGCAGTCGCTGTACCATTTTGAGCGAAGACTTGAGTCATTCCAAGTTTTCTTCCTAAGATTCCTTTGGTCATTTGTGCCACCTCCTACATTAACATTTTCATAAAATGACCTTTGTTGTATCAAGTCCCTACTGACGAGCAGGGGAGCTATATAAAGAATCCTTTAACTTCCGTACTCATCAAGACAACGCTAGCTAGCGTGTCATTCTCTAGGTAGAGATTAAAGCTTAATCTCAATGTCAACACCAGATGGTAGATCCAAACGCATTAGTGCATCAACCGTTTGTGGTGTTGGATTCAAGATATCAATTAGACGCTTATGCGTACGCATTTCGAATTGCTCACGAGAATCTTTATACTTATGAACCGCACGAAGAATTGTGTACACAGCTTTCTCAGTAGGAAGTGGAATCGGACCAGATACATTTGCACCGGAACGTTTCGCAGTTTCTACGATTTTTTCTGCTGATTGATCTAGAATCTTATGATCATATGCTTTCAATCGGATACGAATCTTTTGTTTTGCCATTGTAGTCCCTCCTTTTTCGCCCATATTATAACGGACATTTCTCCGCGAAAATATCCTGCACCCCAGCAATGGCAAAGGAGCCGGGTGTGTCAGCAACCTCCCGCATCATCGCAAGTCCATGACCAACATTCACTATTTTACTAAATAAATATAGGCATTGCAAGTTTTTTTTGTAATTCCTATGATTTTCTAATCAAACAAGTATAATAGAGTTATGCGGGTTACGACTTTTGCTATTATACAATAGAAAGGAGCCTTCATGTGATTGAAAAGACTGGAAGCCTTTATGACCAAATTGGAGGAGCTCCCACCCTTAAGAAACTAGTAAATCACTTCTATGATTTGGTTGCCAAGCATGAAGACTTAATTCCTATTTTTCCAGCGGATCTTACAGAAGTAAAAGCAAAGCAATATTTGTTCCTTACACAATTTCTTGGTGGACCTTCTCTCTATTCTGAAAAGCATGGACATCCGATGCTTCGAGCACGCCACCTACCTTTTGAAATTACTCCTAAAAGAGCAGGAGCTTGGCTTCTTTGTATGGAACAAGCTCTAGATCATACTAAGATCGATGAACCGATGAAGTCTCAGATTTTTGAACGTCTTACTTTAACAGCACATCATATGATCAATCATTGGAATCAACAAGAAGGAACGTCTTCGTAGGCGTTCCTTCTTCTATATGATATAAAGTTTTAACACATGAAACTTTGCCTAAACTTCTCTCCTTTTATTACATACAGGAATTTTTACGGAACGGGAAGTAGAACCAAGATAAACTCCCGCAATCGTACATAATAAAGCAACTATAGCTAAATAAGTAAGTGGCTCATTTATAAGCCAAGCAGCAAAAAGCAAACTGGCTATTGGCATGCCATTCAAAAAGATGGAAGTTTGACTTGCTCCAATCTTTTGAATGCCATAATTACATCCTAAAGAGCCGAGTCCACTGGAAATACCTCCTGAACAAAAAATCACAAACCAGGTAAACCAACTGGTATTCATCTCCTGAAAAATAGATGTGGGATAAATTCCTATACTTAAGACCGCTAAAATAATAGCACCGATCCATTGAGAATACGCAGTCAGCTCCCACACGGGCAAGCCAGTTGACTTAGCTCCTCTTACAAACAATCCACCTGCTACATACATGAGCATAGAACCAAAAATAATAATTTCACCCAATCCAAAAGATATATGCCCATTCCCTTTTGATGTAACTGCAATAATCACACCAGTAAAACCCAGTAAAATGCCCATGCCTTTGCGAATACTTAATTTTTCACCCAACAACAAGGCTGCTAATAAGGTAGTGGCTAATGGATTTAATGCCAAGATTAATGAGGAGCTTCCAGCCGTACTATGTTGAAGTCCCCAAGCTAAAAGAATCTGATGCAAAGCAATTGATGTGGAACCGATTGCGACTATAAACAACCATTGTTTTACTGAGAGTTTACATTTTTCTTTCTTCTTAACAAAAAGAATTGGCGTTAACACGATTGCTGCGATCAGCATTCGAATGGCTGCAATGACCACTGGAGGAAAAAAAGACAGGTATTTCACCATTACTACATTAAGTCCCCAGAAACATACTACGGAAGTTAGTATGACATAGATGTATGAATCTTTCTTTCCCACTTCTGTTCCACTCCTCAAGTAAAAGTATGAATGGTATTGTAACAGGTAGATGATTATTTGACTATAGTCGTGGTTGTAAAGAATTGCTTTCTTAGCATACAAAAAACCCGAGGAGAATATCCTCGGGTTTTTATATCAAGTAAAAACTATTCAACGATAGTAGATACTACGCCAGCGCCTACTGTACGGCCACCTTCGCGAATCGCGAAACGAGTACCTTGTTCCATTGCAACTGGAGCGATAAGTTCAACAGTGAACTCAGTGTTATCGCCAGGCATGATCATTTCAACGCCTTCTGGCAATTGAACGATACCTGTTACGTCAGTTGTACGGAAGTAGAACTGAGGGCGGTAGTTAGCGAAGAATGGAGTATGACGTCCACCTTCTTCTTTAGATAGAACGTAAACTTCACATTTAAATTTAGTGTAAGGTTTAACAGAACCTGGTTTAGCTAGACATTGTCCACGCTCGATGTCTTTACGCTCAACACCACGTAGAAGAGCACCAATGTTATCGCCTGCTTCAGCTTGATCAAGAAGCTTACGGAACATCTCAACACCTGTTACAGTAGAGTTGCGAGTTTCTTCTTGAAGACCGATGATTTCGATAGCGTCACCAACTTTGATAACACCGCGCTCAACGCGACCAGTAGCAACTGTACCACGACCAGTGATTGTGAATACGTCCTCTACAGGCATCAAGAAAGGTTTGTCAGTAGCACGTTCTGGAGTTGGGATGTAAGAATCAACAGCTTCCATCAACTCAAGAATTTTCTTAGCCCAATCGCCATTTGGATTGTCCAAAGCTTCTTTAGCAGAACCTTTGATTACTGGAGTATCGTCACCTGGGAACTCATATTGAGACAATAGGTCACGGATTTCCATTTCAACTAGTTCTAGCAACTCTTCATCGTCAACCATGTCGCATTTGTTCATGAATACTACGATGTAAGGTACACCTACTTGTTTAGAAAGAAGGATGTGCTCACGAGTTTGTGGCATTGGACCGTCAGCAGCAGATACTACTAGGATCGCTCCGTCCATTTGTGCAGCACCAGTGATCATGTTTTTAACATAGTCAGCATGGCCTGGGCAGTCAACGTGTGCATAGTGACGAGTAGCTGTTTCGTACTCAACGTGTGCAGTGTTGATTGTGATACCGCGCTCGCGCTCTTCAGGAGCAGCGTCGATGCTACCGTAATCCATAGCAGTTGCTCCACCAGTTACTGCAAGAACAGTAGTGATAGCAGCTGTTAGAGTTGTTTTACCATGGTCAACGTGACCGATAGTACCAATGTTAACGTGGGGTTTATTCCGCTCAAATTTTGCTTTTGCCATGAGAATATATGCCTCCTTAAAGATTAAAGGTTTTTATAATAAGTATAGAGAGAAAGGTTTACATGAGGTTGGTTATAACCAAACAATATTGTAAACCTTTCTTCTTTGAAGATAAAGAGAGAAATCTACACTAGAAGTAAATTCTCAAAAAATAAATCCTGATTATTCACCTTTAGTTTTCTTGATGATTTCCTCAGAAATATTTCTTGGTACTTCTTCGTAGTGGTCGATTTGCGTAGAGTACTGACCGCGACCTTGTGTACGGGAGCGTAATACTGTAGAGTAACCAAACATCTCAGAAAGTGGAACCATTGCACGGATAACCTGTGCATTTGCACGAGCATCCATACCTTCGATACGTCCACGACGAGAGTTGATGTCACCCATTACGTCACCCATGTAGTCTTCAGGTACAGTAACTTCTACTTTCATAATTGGCTCAAGAAGAACAGCTCCACATTTCTTAGCTGCCTCTTTAAGTGCTAAGGAACCTGCAACTTTAAACGCCATCTCAGAGGAGTCTACATCATGGTAGCTACCGTCTAGAAGAACAGCTTTAATGTCAACAAGTGGGAAACCTGCAAGAACACCATTTTTCATGGATTCTTCAATACCTGCTTGAGCTGCTGGGATGTATTCACGAGGAATCGCACCACCGACAACCTTGTTCTCAAACACGAAGCCTTGACCAGCTTCAAGTGGAGAGAACTCAACCACAACGTGACCGTATTGACCACGACCACCAGATTGACGTACGAATTTACCATCAACTTTAGCAGTTCCGCGGAATGTTTCACGGTAAGCTACTTGTGGAGCACCCACGTTAGCTTCTACCTTGAATTCGCGTCTCATACGGTCAACGATGATATCAAGGTGAAGTTCACCCATACCACCGATGATGGTTTGTCCAGTTTCTTCATCTGTGTGCGTACGGAACGTTGGATCCTCTTCAGAAAGTTTAGAAAGGGCAATACCCATCTTATCTTGGTCTGCTTTAGATTTTGGTTCGATAGCAACGTGAATAACTGGCTCAGGGAATACCATAGACTCAAGGATAACTGGCGATTTCTCATCGCACAAAGTATCCCCAGTTGTAGTATCCTTCAAACCTACAGCTGCTGCAATGTCACCGGAGTGAACCATAGGGATCTCTTCGCGGTGGTTAGCGTGCATTTGTAGGATACGTCCGATACGCTCGCGTTTACCCTTAGTAGAGTTAAGCAAGTAAGAACCGGAAGCAAGTGTACCAGAGTATACGCGGAAGAAAGTAAGTTTACCAACGTAAGGGTCAGTCATGATCTTAAATGCAAGAGCAGAGAACGGACCATTGTCATCGGATTCACGAACTACTACTTCGTCACTCTCTGGAAGAGTACCTTTAATAGCTGGTACGTCAATTGGAGCTGGCAAGTAGTCAACTACTGCATCCAACATCAATTGAACACCTTTGTTTTTATAAGAAGAACCACAAAGAACAGGAACTAGATTAACTGCGATGGTACCTTTACGTAGAGCAACTTTGATTTCTTCAATCGTTAACTCTTCACCTTCAAGGTATTTCATCATTAGTTCTTCGTCTTGTTCCGCAGCTGCTTCAACAAGTTGCATGCGAAGTTCTTCGCATCTGTCTTTCAACTCAGCTGGAATCTCTGTAGTTTCAGAAGTTTTACCCAAGTCATCTACATAGATGTGAGCTTTCATTTCAACAAGGTCAATGATACCTGTGAAATTATCTTCAGCTCCAATTGGGTATTGGATAGCTACTGGGTTAGCACCTAGACGCTCTTTGATTTGATCTAAACACATATCAAAATCAGCACCCATGATATCCATTTTATTTACGTAACAAACACGTGGTACGCCATAACGGTCTGCTTGGCGCCATACAGTCTCAGACTGTGGCTCTACGCCGCCTTTCGCGTCAAAAACCGCAACAGTACCATCAAGTACGCGCAGAGAACGTTCAACTTCAACTGTGAAGTCTACGTGACCAGGAGTATCGATGATGTTGATGCGGTGACCATTCCATTGAGCAGTCGTAGCAGCAGAGGTGATTGTAATACCGCGCTCTTGTTCTTGTTCCATCCAGTCCATCGTTGCGGCACCTTCGTGTGTCTCACCGATTTTGTGAACGCGACCGGTATAAAAAAGAATACGCTCGGTTGTTGTCGTTTTACCGGCATCGATGTGTGCCATGATACCGATATTACGCGTATTCGCTAGAGAGAATTCGCGAGCCATTTAGGAATTGCTCCTTCCATACTCATATGTGAGAATATGCGGGTATCCTTTAGATACCCGCTTTGCATTCTACCAGCGATAGTGTGCAAACGCTTTGTTTGCTTCAGCCATTTTGTGAGTGTCCTCACGTTTCTTAACAGCTGCACCAGTACTGTTTGCTGCATCCATAATTTCGCTAGCTAAACGCTGTTCCATAGTTTTTTCACCACGAAGACGAGCGTAGTTAACTAACCAACGAAGACCAAGAGTCGTACGACGCTCAGGTTTAACCTCGATAGGTACTTGGTAGTTAGCACCACCTACACGGCGAGCCTTTACCTCAAGTACAGGCATGATGTTTTTAAGAGCTTCTTCGAACACTTCCATAGGGTTGCGTCCTGTACGTTCTTGAATGATGTCAAACGAGTTATATAGGATATTTTGCGCAACTCCACGCTTACCATCCAACATCAAACGGTTGATTAAACGAGTAACCAACTTGCTGTTATGAATTGGATCTGGCAATACGTCGCGTCGAGCAACTGGACCTTTACGCGGCATCAAGTTCCCCTCCTTTTCCTAGAGTTATTATAAGGTAATCACGCAATGTGATTATTTTTTTGCAGGTTTCGGACGTTTTGTACCATACTTGGAGCGAGATTGCATACGGTTGTTAACACCCGCTGTATCAAGCGCACCACGTACGATATGATAACGTACCCCTGGTAAGTCTTTTACACGACCACCACGAACTAGTACAACACTATGTTCTTGAAGGTTGTGACCGATACCTCCGATGTAAGCTGTAACCTCGATTCCGTTAGTTAAACGTACACGAGCATACTTACGAAGGGCGGAGTTCGGTTTTTTAGGTGTCATTGTACCTACACGAGTACATACACCACGTTTTTGAGGTGAACTTTGGTTCGTTTGAGATTTCTTAAAGCTGTTGTACCCTTTTTGTAGAGCTGGGGACTTAGACTTTACGACTTTATCTTTACGACCTTTGCGCACTAATTGGTTAATTGTAGGCATGATCTTTTTCCTCCTTCCTCATTCTTTAGTGTAAGACCACAGATCCAGGTGAATCACTTATGGGCAAAATAAGATGCCTTTGCCTGAAAAACGCACTGTTCTTCAACAAAAACATAACTTAACCACTTTTTTTTATTGCACAAGCGGCTGCCCCAACTTGTATTCCACACGCTTTACCTAAACGCTTCATGGAATCAACAAAGTTGACGGGAACACCCTTCTCTTTACATAGAAGTGCGATCCTTTGTATTAAACGTCTATCTGCATCCTTAGCCAAAAACACTTCCTCAACAAGTCCGTGTTCGATCGCTTTGGTAGTTTGATTAATACCGATCGTTAACTCCTTTGCCCACTCTACTTTTTCATAAGACATGATGATCATATCCTCCAAAGTAATTGAGTATCAGGCACACTCAAGTATCATACCAGCTATTCTTATAGAAGTCAACCTATGATTCTATAAAAAATTATTTTCTATTAAATAGATAAGGAGGCGGTTTCCCTAAGGAGGAAGCGCCTCTCTATCTATATAGCAAACTAGGATTCTACTGATACAGCTTCTAGCCTGTCAGTGTTACCTTCTGCTTGTTCACGATTTAATAGTCTTGAATTGCGATAACGATTCATACCGGTACCAGCTGGAATCAGCTTACCAATAATTACGTTCTCTTTCAATCCAAGAAGCTTATCTACTTTACCCTTAATCGCCGCATCTGTAAGAACACGTGTTGTTTCTTGGAAGGATGCTGCAGATAAGAAGGAATCTGTCTCCAGGGATGCTTTTGTGATACCAAGCAACACTGGGCGTCCAACTGCTGGACTTTTACCAGACATAAGAACTTTTGCATTTGCAAGTTCAAATTCATGAACTTCCACGAAAGAACCTGGCAACAGATCAGTTTCTCCACTATCAATTACACGCAATTTACGAAGCATTTGACGAATCATTACCTCGACGTGCTTGTCGTTGATTTCTACCCCTTGCATATGGTAAACTTTCTGAACCTCTTGTAAGATGTAGTTGGATACACCGCGTTGTCCGCGTACTTTCAGCATTTCTTTCGGGTCTACAGAACCCTCTGTTAACTCATCACCGGCATTTAGTTTTTGACCAACAGATACCTTGATACGTGCACCGTATGGAGCTGCGTACTCTTTGTTCTCTGCTTCACCACGAACTTCGATGATGTGTTTATCTTTATCTTCACGAATGCTAACTACTTCTGAGTCAATTTCAGTGATAACCGCTTGACCTTTCGGATTACGAGCTTCAAACAACTCTTGGATACGCGGCAAACCTTGCGTGATATCGTCTCCTGCTACCCCACCGGTATGGAACGTACGCATTGTTAACTGTGTACCTGGTTCACCGATAGATTGTGCAGCGATAATACCAACTGCTTCACCGATTTCTACCTCAGCTCCTGTTGCCAAGTTACGGCCATAGCAACGTTTGCAGACACCGTGACTTGTGCGACAAGCAAGTACGTTACGAATGTAAACATCTTGAATGCCAAGTTTAACGATATATTCAGCCATCTCCTCTGTAATTTCCTCATTGCGATGAACAAGGATCTCACCAGTTTCAGGATGACGAACTGTTTCAAAGCAGGTACGACCTTCTAAACGGTCAGACAGCTTTTCGATTTCTTCCTTACCATCTTTAATAGCACTCACGCGAATACCTTTATCTGTTCCGCAATCTTCTTCACGAACGATAACGTCTTGCGCTACGTCTACTAGACGACGAGTTAAGTAACCTGAGTCAGCTGTACGCAGGGCTGTATCGGCCAAACCTTTACGCGCACCATGCGTAGAGATAAAGTATTCCAATACCGTCAAACCTTCACGGAAGTTAGATTTGATTGGTAACTCGATGATTCGACCTGATGGGGTTGCCATCAGACCACGCATACCAGCTAGCTGAGTAATCTGGGATACGTTACCACGGGCACCGGAATTAGCCATCATGTAAATCGCATTGAATTGATCCATTGATTTCATGAGAACTTCAGTTACTTCATCTTTAGCTTTTGACCAGATTGAGATAACACGGTCATAACGCTCATCTTCGGTAATTAAACCACGACGGAATTGCGCCATTACCGCACTTACTTTCTCGTCAGCAGAGTTAAGGATTGCTTGTTTTTCAGATGGAACCACGATATCCGCAACGGCGATCGTAATACCAGCTTTTGTTGAATATTTAAAGGCCAATTCTTTTATCTTATCAAGAATTTCAGATGTCATGGTTGTTCCAAAGCGACGGAAGCATTCAGCAATGATTGTTCCCAAGAAGCCTTTTTTCACAGCACCTGGATCTTTCAAGCTCTGAATAAAAGCAGTTGTATCCTGACCTTTTTCAAACATAAAGTATTCATCAGAAACTTGGTTCTGAAGGTTGTCTCTTGTAGGAGCATTGATGTATGGCAACTCTGGAGGGAAAATCTCGTTAAAGATTACTTTTCCCACTGTAGTAGCCAGCAATGCTTCTTGTTGTTGATCCGTAAATGATGTTTTGCTCAAACTCTTAGCCGGAATAAGGATACGAGTTTGCAACGTGATGTATGCATTCTCATAAGCCGCAATTGCATCAGCAGGATCACGGAAAATAGATCCTTCACCCACATCTCCTCTGCGCTCCAGCGTCAGATAGTAAGAACCAAGCACCATATCCTGAGACGGTGTAACAACTGGCTTACCATCTTTCGGGTTCAAGATGTTTTGTGCAGCAAGCATTAGGACACGAGCTTCAGCTTGTGCTTCCGCAGACAATGGTACGTGAACCGCCATTTGGTCACCGTCAAAGTCAGCGTTATAAGCTGTACATACGAGTGGATGCAGACGAATCGCACGTCCCTCTACCAATACCGGCTCAAATGCTTGAATACCTAAACGGTGCAAGGTAGGAGCGCGGTTTAGTAATACTGGATGTTCCTTGATTACCTCTTCTAGAACGTCCCATACCTCAGGCTGAATACGCTCAACTTTACGTTTCGCACTCTTAATGTTATGAGCTAGACCTTTTGCTACAAGCTCCTTCATAACGAAAGGCTTAAACAGTTCCAACGCCATTTCTTTCGGTAGACCGCATTGGTACATACGAAGGTTCGGTCCTACTACGATAACGGAACGACCAGAGTAGTCAACACGTTTACCCAAAAGGTTTTGACGGAAACGACCTTGCTTACCTTTAAGCATATGACTCAAAGATTTCAATGGACGGTTACCAGGACCAGTAACAGGACGTCCACGACGACCGTTATCAATCAACGCATCCACTGCTTCTTGTAGCATACGTTTTTCATTTTGTACGATAATGTCTGGTGCGCCAAGTTCAAGTAGGCGTTTTAGACGGTTGTTACGGTTGATAACACGACGATACAAGTCATTTAGGTCAGATGTCGCAAAACGTCCACCATCCAACTGTACCATCGGACGCAATTCTGGAGGAATTACAGGCAATACGTCAAGTACCATCCAATCAGGGCGATTACCAGAGTTACGGAACGCTTCCAATACCTCTAGACGTTTAATCGCACGAGTGCGGCGTTGACCCTGCACGGTTTTTAAATCTTCCTTCAGAGTGCTTACTTCTTTTTCAAGGTCAATTTCAGCCAGCAAGCGACGAATTGCTTCAGCACCCATTGCTGCTTGGAAGGATTGACCATATTTTTCACGATAGTTACGGTATTCTTTTTCAGACAAAAGTTGTTTTTTGTCCAAAGGAGTATCTCCCGCATCTACTACTACATAAGAAGCGAAGTAGATAACTTCCTCAAGGGAACGAGGAGACATATCCAGTACTAGACCCATACGGCTAGGGATACCTTTGAAATACCAGATGTGGGAAACAGGAGCAGCAAGCTCAATATGCCCCATACGTTCACGACGCACTTTTGCACGAGTTACCTCAACGCCGCATCGATCACAAACCACACCTTTATAACGAACGCGCTTGTATTTACCGCAATGACATTCCCAATCTTTGGTTGGTCCGAAAATACGTTCACAGAACAAACCATCTTTTTCGGGCTTCAAGGTACGGTAGTTAATTGTTTCAGGTTTTTTAACTTCCCCGAAAGACCACGAACGGATCTTATCGGGAGAAGCTAAACCAATCTTCATATATTCAAAATTATTGACGTCAATCACAGGGCGTTACCTCCCTCTTGTACCGGAATCTTACTCATCTTGTGCGCCTATGCTTTCAGGTAAGAGATTTAACTTTTCTCCAGTTCCTTCATCCTCATCATCGGTTTCGCGCATTTCAATTTCCTGCTCGTCTCCAGAGAGGATTTTTACGTCCATACCTAAGCTTTGAAGTTCTTTAATCAATACTTTGAATGATTCTGGAACTCCAGGTTCTGGTACGTTTTCACCTTTAACGATCGCTTCGTACGTTTTCACACGACCAACAACATCGTCAGATTTAACGGTGAGGATCTCTTGCAGAGTATATGCGGCACCGTATGCTTCAAGCGCCCATACCTCCATCTCCCCGAAGCGCTGACCACCGAATTGAGCTTTACCACCCAATGGTTGTTGCGTAACAAGAGAGTATGGTCCAGTTGAACGAGCATGAATCTTATCGTCAACCAAGTGAGCCAGTTTCAGCATGTACACGCAACCTACTGTTACACGGCGATCGAATGATTCACCTGTACGGCCATCATATAGGAGGGTTTTACCGTCGCGGTCTAATCCAGCTTCTTCAAGTGTATCAAGAACATCGTCTTGACGCGCACCACCGAAAACAGGAGTCGCTACGTGAATACCCAACAATTTAGCAGCCATACCTAAATGTGTTTCAAGTACCTGACCGATGTTCATACGCGATGGTACACCCAGTGGATTCAATACAATCTCAACTGGCGATCCATCCGGTAGGAACGGCATATCTTCTTCCGGCATGATACGGGCAATAACCCCTTTGTTACCATGTCGACCGGCCATCTTATCTCCAACGGAAATCTTACGTTTTTGAGCAATGTATACACGCACTAGTTGATTAACACCTGGAGGCAATTCATCGCCATTGTCGCGAGTAAATACTTTTACATCAACAACAATACCAGAGCCACCGTGTGGTACACGTAGTGACGTATCACGAACTTCTCGTGCCTTTTCACCAAAGATCGCATGCAATAGACGCTCTTCAGCTGTTAGCTCTGTTACACCCTTAGGAGTTACTTTACCAACAAGAATATCGCCATCGCGAATCTCAGCACCAACGCGAATGATACCACGTTCATCAAGATTCTTCAGCGCCTCTTCCCCTACGTTCGGGATATCGCGTGTAATCTCTTCTGGTCCTAGCTTCGTATCACGTGCTTCTGATTCATATTCTTCAATATGAATGGACGTGTAGACGTCATCTTTAACCAGTTTTTCACTTAACAAGATCGCATCCTCGTAGTTATAACCTTCCCAAGTCATAAACGCTACGATAACGTTGCGACCAAGTGCCAATTCACCCTTCTCAGTGGACGGACCATCACCGATAATATCGCCTGTTTCGATAATATCACCAGATTTTACAATCGGACGTTGGTTAATGCAAGTCCCTTGGTTAGAACGGATGAATTTGTGCATTTTATATTTATCTAGATCTCCAGCAACTTGTTTACCGTCAACCTCTATATAACGTCTTACAATTACTTCACGAGCTGTTACACGCTCTACTTTTCCAGGCCATTTCGCAACAACTGCAACACCGGAGTCTTGCGCTGCTTTGTGTTCCATACCAGTTCCTACGAACGGAGCTTGAGGAATTAGCAAAGGAACGGCCTGACGTTGCATGTTTGATCCCATCAGAGCACGGTTGGCGTCATCGTTCTCAAGGAACGGAATCAACGCTGTCGCAACCGATACAACCTGCTTAGGAGAGATATCCATAAAGTCTACTTTATCGCGAGGTACGTTAAGGATTTCACCTTTACGGCGGCAAATAACCATCTCGTTTGCAAATCTACCATCTTCAGCTAATGGCTGATTCGACTGAGCTACGTTATATACATCCTCTTCATCAGCTGTCAAATAATCAATCTCAGTTAATACAACGCCTGTTTCAGGATTAATTTTACGGCGAGGTGTTTCAATAAAGCCGTAATCATTAATACGAGCAAAAGTAGACAGGGAGTTGATCAAACCGATGTTTGGTCCCTCTGGAGTCTCGATCGGACACATACGTCCATAGTGAGAGTGATGCACGTCTCGCACTTCGAAACCAGCGCGTTCACGTGTCAAACCACCAGGTCCCAATGCGGACAAACGGCGTTTATGTGTTAATTCAGCAAGCGGATTCGTCTGATCCATGAACTGTGAAAGCTGGGAGCTACCAAAGAACTCTTTGATCGCCGCGATTACAGGACGGATGTTAATCAAAGCCTGCGGAGTAATTTGATTTTGGTCTTGAATGGACATGCGTTCACGAACCACACGTTCCATACGAGAAAGACCAATACGGAATTGGTTCTGCAACAATTCACCTACAGAACGTAGACGACGGTTACCCAAATGGTCAATATCATCTGTAGTACCTATGCGATGAAGTAAGTTAATAAAATAGTTAATTGCGGAAACGATATCTGCCGGAGTAATATGCTTTACAGACATATCGATATTAGCATTACCGATAATCTTAACTACTTTACCTTCTTCATCAAAGATATCTACAGATTGAAGAGTAATCGTTTCGTTTTCTAGAACTCCACCATGTGTACGTACGTCCACATAGTTTACGCCACCTTCCAACATAGGTAGAATTTTTTCCATTACACGACGGTCAATAATTTGACCTGCTTCTGCAATGATTTCACCTGTTGTTGTATCAATCAGCGTCTCAGCAAGACGTTGGTTAAATAGGCGGTTTTTAATATGGAGCTTTTTGTTCATTTTATAGCGACCTACTGAAGCTAAATCATAGCGCTTTGGATCGAAGAAGCGAGAAATCAATAAGCTCTTCGCGTTCTCTACAGTAGGTGGTTCACCTGGACGCAAACGCTCATAGATTTCAATCAAAGCTTTCTCAGTAGAATCGGTGTTATCTTTTTCAAGCGTGTTATTTACGAATTTCTCATCATGACCCAAAAGGTCTAGAATATCTTTATCAGTTCCAAAACCTAAAGCACGTAGTAATACTGTAACTGGAATTTTGCGAGTACGATCGATACGCACATAAATGATATCTTTCGCATCGGTTTCAAGTTCAAGCCATGCTCCACGGTTCGGAATAACAGTAGCGCTGAAAGTCTGTTTACCGTTCTTATCAATTTTAGTGTTATAGTAAACACTAGGGGAACGAACGAGCTGACTGACAATAACGCGCTCCGCTCCATTTATAATGAAGGTACCCGTTTCTGTCATCAGTGGGAAATCTCCCATAAAGACTTCTTGCTCCTTCACTTCGCCCGTCTCTTTGTTTAGAAGACGTACTTTAACACGCAATGGAGCAGCATACGTTACATCACGTTCCTTCGACTCGTCTACGCCGTATTTAGGCTCACCAAGACTGTAATCAATAAACTCCAGCACTAAATTACCAGTAAAGTCTTGGATTGGCGAAATGTCTTGGAACATCTCTCTTAAACCAGTATCCAAAAACCATTGGTAAGATTTTTGCTGAATTTCGATTAGGTTAGGTAGTCCCAGTACTTCGTTGATTCGAGAATACGTGCGACGCTGGCGGTGCTTACCGCTCTGGACCAGTTTACCTGCCAACTCATTCACCCCTCACTATTTGTTGCAACACCCTTTAGTTAGATGTTGACCGCAACATGTCTTCCCTCTTAATTTAGGAAAACGGAAAGCATCTAGTAATATAACACCAGACGCTGAAGACACAAAAATAAAAATGGGTTAACCATTTAACCTCATTTTTGATAAAAAACTCTATTCTAAAAGAATTCCCAACCTTTTACAGCTTTAACCCTCTATGCATAAAAATCAGCACAAAAAGGTATTGACAAATCAGGAATCGCTCAGTTTAGACATTTAACCCATATTGACATTTTATAATGTTAACATAAGGGAAATGCCTCGTCAAGGAGATTTGGTTATTTTCTTGCTCGAATTATAAAATAACCCTTGCTTTTTCCGACAGTTTCTACCTCTCGAAAATATTCTTCCATTTTTTTAATAGCAGAAGGTGCACCTTGCTTCTTTTGAATAACAACCCACATTTCACCGCCAGGCGCTAAAAGCTTATAACCTTCTGTGAAAATGCGATGCACCGTCTCTTTTCCAGCTCGGATGGGAGGATTGGTTAAGATAACATCAAACTCTCTATCCTCTACTTGCTCGTAAAGGTCACTGGCCATAATCTCCACATTGGAAATTCCATTTCGCTCTGCATTCCGTTTTGCAAGTGCTACTGCTCGTTCATTTATATCAATCATAGTAACGAGCCCTTTGTTAGCTATCGATGCAGCCGCAAAACCCATCGGGCCATAGCCACAGCCTACATCAAGAACGCGCGCATGTTCCGAAAACTGCATGGTTTCTATCAAAAGCACGCTCCCAAAATCAATTCGTTCCCGAGAAAAAACACCACTATCGGTAGTAAAGTGATAGGTTTTTCCAAGTAGCTCAAAGTTAAATTCAGCTTCCTCATGTGCCGATTGTGGTCGGTTTGTGTAATAATGATCACTCATCCTCTTGCCTCCTTTCCCAAGCAATTCAATCAAGATCAAATAAGCCTAGATAGCAGAAATCCCCCAACCTTAACGGTAAGGGGGATTTCACTATAGAAAGTAGAAGAAATTACTTAACTTCTACAGTTGCACCTGCTTCTTCAAGCTTAGCTTTGATGCCTTCAGCTTCGTCTTTAGAAACGCCTTCTTTAAGTGCTTTAGGAGCGTTGTCAACCAAGTCTTTTGCTTCTTTCAAGCCAAGACCAGTGATTTCGCGAACAACTTTGATTACGTTGATTTTGGAAGCTCCACCACTAACTAGGTTAACAGTGAATTCAGTTTGCTCAGCAGCTGCTTCAGCGCCACCAGCCATAACAGCTACAGGAGCTGCAGCAGTTACACCAAACTCTTCTTCGATTGCTTTTACTAGATCGTTCAACTCAAGAACGGACATACCTTTGATAGCTTCTAAAATTTGTTCATGATTCATTTCATTGTCCTCCAATCTTTCTTATAACGATTAGGCGCCTTGGCCTTCTTTTTGTTCGGAAACAGCTTTAACCGCAAGCGCGAAGTTGCGAACTGGTGCTTGTAGCACGCTGAGAAGCATGGACAACAAGCCTTCGCGAGATGGTAGTGCAGCAAGTGCTTTGATTTCTTCAGCGCCTACTACTTTACCTTCGATAACTCCACCTTTGATTTCAAGTGCTTCATTTTTCTTCGCGAAGTCAGCAATGATCTTCGCAGGAGCAATTACGTCATCTTTGGAGAAAGCAATTACGTTTGGTCCCAAAAGGTATTGGTCCAAATCGCTCAAGTTTTCTTGAGCTGTAGCTAAACGAGTCAAAGTATTTTTGTATACTTTAAATTCAATGCCAGCTTCACGCAATTGTTTACGAAGTTCAGTTACCTGAGCCACTGTAAGACCACGATAATCAGCTACTACTGTTGCTTGACTTTCACGTAACTTAGTAGCGATCTCGCTGATTACTTGTGCTTTCTCTTCACGGATAACAGTTGGACGAATTTCTGCCATTTGTTACACCTCCCGTGCAATCAATCCTAATGTAAATTGAAAATGCCCTCGCAGACGTTTCGCGAGGGCACATATCAACAGAACTAATCTATTAATAGTACACACCTCGGAAGGAAATTAAGCAGCTTGCCTTTCGGTTCATTGCACCTTCTGTCTGCGGTATGACAATATTCTCTTTAACAACAGGTTATATATTATCAACTTCTCTACTAGAAGTCAACTGTAATTATTTTACATCAATGCGTACACCAGGACCCATAGTGGAGCTGATAGATACACTCTTCATGTAAATACCTTTAGCTGCTGCTGGTTTTGCACGGTTAAGTGCTTCTGTCAGAGCTGCAAGGTTTTCAGTTAGTTTTTGAACATCAAAAGATACTTTACCGATAGGAGCGTGGATAATACCACCTTTTTCTACACGGTATTCGATCTTACCTGCTTTGATTTCATTAACTGCTTTTGTAACATCAAATGTTACAGTTCCAGTTTTAGGGTTTGGCATTAGACCTTTAGGACCTAATACGCGACCCAATTTACCTACTTCACCCATCATGTCTGGAGTAGCAACGATAACGTCGAACTCAAACCATCCACCTTGGATTTTAGCAAGCATGTCTGCATCGCCTACGTAATCTGCTCCAGCTGCTTCAGCTTCTTTCGCTTTTTCACCTCTAGCAAATACAAGAACACGTTGTACTTTACCAGTACCGTGTGGCAATACAACAGCACCACGAATTTGTTGATCAGCACGTTTAGGGTCTACACCCAAACGGAATGCTGCTTCAACTGTTTCATCAAATTTAGCAGAAGCTACGTTTTTCACTAGCTCGACCGCTTCAGATACAGCATACACTTTAGTCTTGTCGATCTGCTTTGTAGCTTCTAGATATTTTTTACCATGCTTAGGCATTTGCAAATCTCCCTTCAATGTGGTCGTAGCGGTTTAATCCTCCCACAGGATGAGATACAAAACTTGCAATCTCATCCTTAACAAGCAATCAAAGACAGATTAGTCTTCGATTACGATACCCATAGAACGGGCAGTACCTTCAACCATACGCATAGCTGCTTCAACAGAAGCTGCGTTTAGATCCGGTTGTTTCAAGATCGCGATATCACGAACTTTATCACGTTTCAAAGTAGCAACTTTTGTTTTGTTAGGCACGCCAGAACCAGATTCGATTCCTGCTGCTTTTTTCAATAGAATTGCTGCCGGTGGAGTTTTTGTAATGAATGTGAAAGAACGATCTTCAAATACAGTAATTTCTACTGGAATGATCATTCCTGCTTCGCTTTCTGTACGAGCGTTAAATTCTTTACAGAAACCCATGATATTAACCCCAGCTTGACCGAGTGCCGGACCTACTGGAGGTGCAGGGTTTGCCTTACCTGCTGGAATTTGTAGTTTAATTACGCGGATTACCTTCTTAGCCACGTAATACACCTCCTTCTTCGTGTGTGGTAATGCGGGGTACTCGCCCCTCCCACTCTACCAAAAAACCAAATGAGCTATTTAGTAGTGAGATTGAGAACCGCATTTGTCTGCAGATTCTAGAATCATCAAGAACTGTACCATATGAAACGATACTTTTCAAGATGAGTTCTTAATCCATTTTTTCAACTTGTGTATAATCTAATTCAACTGGTGTCTCGCGACCGAAAATATCCAATAGCACGCGAATTTTTTGCTTGTCGGCCAGAATTTCAATGATTTCTCCATCACGACCTGTGAAAGGACCATCCTTTACAGTAACCATGTCGCGAAGCTCAAAATCGATCCTAACTTTCGGCGCTTCAAATCCCATTGTTTTGAGAATTGTATCCGCTTCTTCAGGAAGCAACGCTGTTGGTTTGGAACCAGCTCCAGTGGATCCGACAAAACCCGTGACCCCTGGGGTATTCCGCACGACATACCATGAATCGTCCGTCATAACCATTTCAACAAGCACGTATCCAGGAAATACCTTTTTGGTAACTGTGCGTTTTTTACCGTCTTTATTCTCTACTTCTTCCTCAGTAGGAACAAGCACCCGAAAGATTTTGTCTTCCATGCCCATAGACTCAACACGTTTTTCCAGATTCGCTTTAACCTTGTTTTCATACCCAGAGTAAGTATGAACGACATACCACGCTTTTTCCATATCCACGAGGACGTTAGACGTCCGTCCCTCCTAAGACCCGAATATTACCTACTTCTTAATAATAAGACCGATTAGCTCTGAAATTCCAAAGTCCACCACAAACATAAATACCGCCAAGAACGTAATCGCAAGCACAACGACAGTTGTATAGCTAACCAGCTCTTTGCGATTCGGCCAGCGGACTTTTTTCAATTCAGAGACAACATCTTTTAAAAACGAACCTGTTCTGGAAAAGATATTCATATTGCTACCTCCAGACTTCTCGTTCATCATTACTTAGTTTCACGATGAACTGTGTGCTTTTTATCACGGGAGCAATACTTCTTCTTTTCGATGCGCTCAGGGTTCGTACGCTTGTTCTTCGTGCTGATATAGTTACGATCACCGCAATCGGTGCACGCTAATGTAATGTTTACTCGCATCATTGCCACCTCCATCTTTTCTGATACCTAAAGACTATAACTACAACCCAAATAAACTCGGGAAAAACCGCTACTTTTTTCCGTATGTTCATAGAAGTAACCATAGAATCTACTCTATGGCTACCAAACAAATTTATCACATCAGCTAGCTCAATGTCAACGAAATGCCTTGACAATTTTATACACTATCGTTCTAACTAATATTTCCTTGAATATAATTCGACAAAAAACAGGATTTTCGCGTTTATGGCCGAATACATTCTTATAGACAACACAGAAGCATCCAAAAATTACAGTTGCACTTCTCTACCTTCTAAATATCGTTCCAATTTCCGTTTCACTCGTTGTAACGCATTGTCGATAGATTTTACATGGCGATCCAACTCAACTGCGATCTGTTGATAGGAACGTCCATCCAGATAAAGCATCAGTACCTGACGTTCCAAATCGCTAAGAATTTCACTCATTTTCCCTTCAATGTCGTCAAATTCTTCTCGATTAATAAACAGCTCTTCAGGATCAGTTACCTTTGTTCCACAAATCACGTCAAGCAATGTTCGATCCGAATCCTCATCATAAATGGGCTTGTCCAACGATACGTAAGAGTTAAGAGGAATGTGCTTCTGCCTTGTTGCCGTCTTTATCGCAGTAATGATTTGACGGGTAATGCATAACTCAGCAAATGCCTTAAACGAAGTGAGCTTGTCCCCTCTAAAATCCCGTATGGATTTGTATAGGCCAATCATGCCCTCCTGTACAATATCTTCACGGTCCGCCCCGATCAAAAAATAAGAACGAGCTTTGGCCCGTACGAAATTTTTGTACTTATTGATCAGGTATTCTAGGGCCTCAGCATCGTTCTCTCGTACTAACTCTACAACTTCTTCGTCGGACATCAGATCATATTGAGTATGTTTCAACTCCTTGAGGTCAACACTCACTATTATCCCTCCGACACCTGGTTACATAAGATAGTGTTATTATACATGAATCGATAAAATAGCGTCAACCAAATGCGTTTTACTCTCTTCTCCATTTTTCGAAGATTTTCGCTATTTCATCATTTAACGGAATCCGTGAAAAACACTGGTCTTCATTCGTTTGTTTTACCGTTTGATCAATTTCCTTGTGGGCATTTTCTACTTCTAGTAACAGCTCTCTTGCCGATTTTCGTAGAGCTCCCTGCCCAAAAATGACCCGTTGAGAAGTATAGTCGGATGTAGCGACATATATTTGTCGATTTTTCTCGAAAAACTCATGAACTAGTCGCTCAATTTTTTCGTCAGCTGTCTCTTTTTTCTTCGTAAAGTAAACCTCGATCTTAAAATCTTCCTGTTTTCTTCCAATTCCGGGTATTTTATAGGCATCAAATACTACAATGACCTTAATTCCTGAATAGCTTTGGTAATCAGCTAATTGAGAGATGAGGAGGTCGCGCGCCTCATCCATCTGATCCTGATCCTTCAAGACGCGCAACTGTGGCCAAGCCCCAATAATGTTATAGCCATCTACAATGAGCAGTTGCTTGCTCTTTCTTTTAGCCATTTCATTTTCCTCTAGGTAACAGTGGGTTTCGTCCTCGATATACCTCATACATTAGAATAGCCGCTGCAACCGAAGCATTAAGCGAAGTAACTTGTCCAACCATCGGCAAACGGTAAAGGAAGTCGCAATTCTCGCGTACAAGACGACTCATTCCCTTCCCCTCACTACCAATTACCAAAGCAAACGGCATGGTATAATCCCCTTCTCGGAAATCCTGTTTTCCTGCCGCATCCGTACCACCAATCCAGAAGCCCTTTTCCTTCAATTCCTCCATCGCACGTACAATATTAGTCACACGGGCAACTGGCACATATTCAATAGCACCAGCAGAGGCTTTAGCAACTGTTGCTGTCAAAGAAACAGACCGACGTTTTGGTATAATGACGCCATGTGCTCCAACTGCATCAGCAGTCCGCAGAATGGAGCCTAGATTATGTGGGTCCTCCAACTCATCTAAAATAATCACAAAAGGTACTTCATTTCTCTCTTCTGCCTTAGCTAAAATATCATCTATCTCCACATAGTCATACGCTGCTACTGAAGCAATGACCCCTTGATGGTTATCTGAGTTAACCAATTGATCTAGCTTCTTTCGATTGGCTGTGGTAATCACCACTCCAAGCTCCTTTGCTAGCGTGAAGATAGGCCCCATCTGGTTTTTATTAGCACCTTCTGCCATCCAGATTTTATTAATAGTACGTCCCGAGCGCAAAGCCTCGATAACGGGGTTTTTACCCAAAATCCACTCTTCATTCATTTCATTTATTCTCCTTCCACGATTGCAAACGCTTGTTGAATAATCTCCTGCAATCGCTTGTCTTCACCATTCAAATATAAATAGCCGACCAAGGCCTCGAATGCTGTAGCATGTCGATAATCAACAATATCAGCATTCTTGGCG
Organism: Brevibacillus laterosporus DSM 25; assembly: GCF_002706795.1. NCBI lineage: Bacteria > Bacillati > Bacillota > Bacilli > Caryophanales > Paenibacillaceae > Brevibacillus > Brevibacillus laterosporus. Next base: position 2,300,761 of record NZ_CP017705.1, on the reverse strand, counting down.
CTTGATCCAGATTTGGCATTTCTTCCACGCTTTACTTGCGCCATCTCCTCTTCAGTTAAAGAAGGAATGAGATGGTGCAAGATTGTCGCTTGCGCTTTTGCAGCCACATAGCGATTTGCCGTTTTATGCAGTAGATTTGGTTTTGCAATCCCTCGCGTTATCAAATGGTAGCGCACGTAATGAGCATACGTAGCATCCCCCAAAAAGGCGAGCACTAGCGGATTAATAAGTTTAGGATCACGAGCTAGTGTATCTCTTTCTATTATCATGTTATTGCTCCTTATTTTCGACGCCAACGAATACCCTGTGGTGTATCTTCAAGGATAATCCCCATCTCTTGTAGTTGATCGCGGATTTCATCAGAACGAGCAAAATTTCGAGCCTTTCGAGCTTCCGTACGTTCTGCTATTAAAAGCTCAATCTCTTCATCTAGTAAAGTAGGCTCTGCTTGCAAAGTCAAACCTAATACAGCACTTAGCTCTTCTAGCAACTGACGATAAGCTTTGATTTGTGTAGCCCCTACGTTTTCATGACGCGTGTATAGGTTAGCTTCCTTGGCAATGTCAAACAATACTGTAATTCCATTGGCTGTATTTAAATCATCATCCATCTCTTCTTCAAAACGCTTACGCAAACCCTCAATCAACTGTGCTTGCTCCTGAGCTAAGCCATTTGGCTCTTCTTCACGCGCCGTATTCAAACGATGCCCCAGATTCTCATAAGCATTTTTGATACGTTCTAATCCATTAGCAGCTTGCTCTAGCATTTCATCACTAAAATTAATAGGACTGCGATAATGACCACTTAGCATGAAAAAGCGAATGAGTTGACCACTGTATTTTTCAATCAGATCGCGTGCTAACAAAAAATTACCCAAGGACTTAGACATCTTCTCGTTGTCGATGTTAAGCATTGCGTTATGCATCCAGTACCGGGCAAACGGCTTGCCTGTAAAGCATTCTGACTGTGCAATCTCATTTTCATGGTGAGGGAAAGTAAGATCTGTTCCACCTGCATGAATATCAATGGACTCGCCTAGGAAACGAAGGGCCATTGCAGAGCACTCAATATGCCAGCCTGGACGACCTGCTCCCCAAGGGCTCTCCCAAGAAATTTCTTGAGGCTTAGCTGCTTTCCACAGAGCAAAGTCAAGTGGGCTCTCTTTCTTTTCACTTACTTCAATGCGTGCTCCTGCTTGCAAATCATCTAGTGGTTGATGAGATAGTTTACCATACTCGTCGAAGCGATTGGTACGGAAATAGACATCGCCCTCACTCTCGTAAGCAAACCCTTTTTCAATCAAACCCTCAATAAAGGAAATGATTTCTGGAATCGTATTCATAACTCGTGGTTGAATATCTGGCGGTAGGACATTTACTCCTTGCAGGTCCTGATTATAAGCCTCTGTATAACGGTCAGCCAATTCGGCCACGGTTGTCTGTTCTTCATTTGCTTTACGAATTAATTTGTCATCTACATCGGTAATATTTTGTACAAAAGTAACCTCATAGCCTTTGTATGACAAATAGCGGCGCAATGTATCAAACACAATGGCAGGACGCGCATTTCCTATATGAATATAATTATAAACGGTTGGACCGCAAACATACATTTTCACTTTGCCTTCCTTTAACGGGATAAAGGCCTCTTTTTCGCGTGACATGGTGTTATATAAGCGTATGCTCATTATTTGATTTCTCCTTTTTAACTTGATCAAGCTCCATTTTTAATTGAGCAATTTCCTTTTGCATGTCCCGAATCATTTCTAAAATCGGGTCTGGTAAATTAACATGGTCTAAATCACATTCTACTTTTTTGCCATTTTGCATCTTAATACGCCCCGGAATCCCAACTACTGTTGAATGGGGGGGAACAGGTTGGAGGACGACGGAACCCGCTCCAATTTTTGAATAATCGCCAATCTTAAATGAACCAAGCACCTTTGCCCCAGAGGCGATAATGACATTGTTTCCTACCGTCGGATGACGCTTTCCTTTTTCTTTTCCTGTACCTCCAAGGGTTACTCCTTGATATATTGTTACATCATCGCCAATCTCACAAGTCTCTCCAATTACAACACCAGCTCCGTGGTCAATAAACATTCTCCGACCAATCGTTGCTCCTGGGTGTATTTCGATTCCTGTAAAAAAACGCGTGATTTGAGAAACGAAACGAGCTGAAGTTTTCCAGCCTTTTTTCCATAATCTATTCGCCACCCGGTGTCCCCAAATGGCATGAAGCCCTGCATAAGTTAGCACCACTTCCCACGTACTACGTGCAGCAGGGTCACGTTCAAACACTATCTGTATATCTTCCTTCATCCTAGCAAACATGGGACTCCCCCTATTTTTTTGTCTGACCACCGGTTTCTCAACGTTCTATCGTAAACGAAGCAGGCTTTACGTTTTGACAAGGCTTCAGCAGGGCAGGATGTTGCTTTTTCTCAGATGAATACAAAAAACACCGCCTCATACGCCTATATAGACGCAGAGACGGTGTTTTTACCGTGGTTCCACTCTGCTTAGATGAATTAAACTCTACACCAACGATGACTAGAGTTCATCTCGCTCAATACCCTTTATCGGCGGGTCCCCCGACCAATCTACTTTCAATAGACATTGTGTTCAATTGGTTGCTCCCAGGTGCATTTCCAAGCAGAGTCTACAAACGGCTTCCACCTATCCCGTTCTCTCTATTGAATCCTCTCACTTGTACTTCTCCTGTTCAACGCGTGTAACTTCTATATTGTTTTTATTATAGACTAGAAATAACTTGTTGTAGACGTGCTAACACTTTTTCGCGACCAATTAAATAAATGGATTGACCAAGATCACGTCCGTGTGCCTGACCTGTAATAGATACACGCACTGGCATAAATAGCGCTTTTCCCTTATGTCCAGTTGCTTTTTGGACTGCCTTCAGGGAAGCATTAATTGTTTCTACACTATATTCATCTGCAGATTCAATGTGCTCCTTAAAGCTCACAAGCACCTCTTTTACTTGAGGTTCTTTTAATACGAGCTTCGCATCCTCTTCATAAACAACTTCATCTAAGAAAAAGAGAGCGGAAAGAGGTACAATCTGTGCACAGTAAGACATTTGTTCTTGATATAGTGCTACGATTTGTTTCGCCCATTCTCTGCGTTCAGAAGTCAATTCTTCTTCTAAGAAACCAGCTTCTTGTAGATGAGGGATACACATGTCAACGATCTCGTCTACTGGTTTAGCTTTTAGATAATGATTATTCATCCAGTTCATTTTGGTGCTGTCAAATACAGCTGGGGACTTGCTAACTCGATCGAAGCTAAATAGCTCGCTCAACTCTTCTAATGAGAAGATCTCTTGTTCCCCACCTGGAGACCATCCTAATAGCACTAAGAAATTAACAATAGCTTCTGGTAAGTAGCCCATATCGCGATATTGTTCAATGAATTGAATAATGCTTTCATCGCGTTTACTCATCTTTTTACCCTCTTGATTCAAAATGAGAGCTAAGTGAGCGAATTGGGGTGCCTCCCAACCAAATGCTTCATAGATCATCAATTGACGTGGTGTGTTGGAGAGATGTTCTTCTCCTCGAACAACATGACTGATTTTCATGAGATGGTCATCGATTACAACCGCAAAGTTATAGGTTGGGATACCATCTGGACGACAAATAACGAAATCCCCGCCCATTTCATTTGAATCAAAGGTTACTTCACCACGGACTAGATCATTCACTGTATAAGAACGATTATCTGGCATAATGAAATGAACAGAAGGAACGCGTCCTTCTTTCTCATATGCAGCTTTTTGTTCTGGAGTAGTATGACGATGCTTTTCTAAAATACGAGGGGTTTCATTACGTGCAAGCTGCTCTTCGCGTTCTGCATCAAGCTCTTCCTTTGTTGCATAGCAATAATACGCTTTTCCCTCATGTAATAATTGATCAATGTATCCTTTATAAATATCCAAGCGGTCCATGCAACGATATGGGCCATATGGGCCACCAATGTCATCGCCCTCATCCCAATCGACGCCGAGCCACTTCAAGTTTTCCATTTGCTTTTCTGCAGCATTTTCCACATTGCGAACCTGATCTGTATCCTCGATACGCACAATAAATTTTCCGCCTAAACGACGTGCATACAAATAATTAAATAGCGCTGTACGAGCACCGCCAATATGCAAATGACCGGTTGGACTCGGAGCATAGCGCAAACGAACTTCCTTTGTCATGATGACACCATCCTTATCCCATCTCTTCCAACTTATGATACTACTAGACTTACGCATTGACAAGCAAACATACAGCCTGCGCAGCGATACCCTCCCCACGTCCAGTAAAGCCCAATTTTTCCGTTGTGGTTGCTTTAATATTCACCTGAGAAGCATCTGCATCTAGCGCTTTAGCAATTACTTCACGCATCTGCGGAATATAAGGTGCCATTTTGGGTGCTTGTGCGATGATCGTAGCATCAACATTGCCTAATTGATATCCTCGCTCTTTTACCAAATTCCATACATGGACAAGTAACTGTAGGCTATCAGCATCTTTAAAAGCCGGATCAGTATCAGGGAAATGCCGTCCAATGTCTCCCTCTCCAATCGCTCCAAGAAGTGCATCTGAAACCGTATGTAATAGTACATCCGCATCTGAATGTCCTAACAGACCTTTTTCATATGGAATAGTTACGCCACCAATGATGCAAGGCCTGCCTTCCACCAGTTGATGCACATCGAAACCTTGTCCGATCCTCATTTTCTCCTCTTCCTCTCTTCCAAACGCCTCTTCATAATCTCTTCTCCAAACCAGAGATCATCAGGAGTTGTCACCTTGATGTTTTCATAGCTACCTTCAACAATTGTAACTGGGTACCCAAGCATTTCTACGAGCATCGCATCGTCTGTTCCTACTTTTCCTTGGTCAACCGCAAACTGATGCGCCTCTTTTACGAGTGAAAGTGGAAAAGCTTGTGGGGTTTGAACCGCCCACAAGCTCTCGCGTGCCGGGGTTGCTTGCACGATTCCATCTGGACCTACGATTTTAATCGTATCCTTGACAGGAACCGCTACAACAACTGCCTGATGATCTTTTAATTTGGTTATAATTCCAGAAATTTGCTCGGCCGTGATAAAAGGTCTTGCTGCATCATGGATTAATACATGCGTACAGCTCACCGATAGAGCTTCAAGGCCATTTCGCACGCTATCTTGACGCTCCGCACCACCTGTAGCCAAGATCACCGAATACGGCATGCCCTTTCGCCAACGATCCATATCCTCGTAATCTTGTTCATTAATCACCAGAACTACCTCGGTAATTCCAGGATGTTGAACGAAAGCTTCAACTGTATGCTGAAAAATTGGCTTATGCTGTAAATGTAGCCATATCTTATTCTTACCAGCTTTCATTCGTTTCCCTGTCCCAGCGGCAACGATCACCACGCTTGTTTCCACACGTACCCTCTCCATTATGTTATCAATGCGCTACAATGCCTTCTCCAACATCTTTGGCTTCGCGAAGATCATGCGACCTGCCGATGTCTGTAGTACGCTGGTTACCAGCACATCAATCTCTAACCCAATATAATCTCGACCGCCTTCTACTACGATCATAGTACCGTCATCAAGATAAGCCACACCTTGACCGTACTCTTTCCCGTCTTTAATCACCTGCACATGTAATTCTTCTCCCGGCAGGACCACAGGTTTAACCGCATTGGCTAAATCATTGATATTAAGAACTGGAACACCTTGCAATTCACAGACCTTATTTAAGTTGAAGTCATTGGTAACCACTTTACCGTTAAGCACCTTCGCTAGCTTAATTAATTTACTATCCACTTCCGCAATCTCTTCAAAATCTCCTTCATAAATTTGAACATTAACTTTTAATTCTTTTTGAATTTTGTTTAGAATGTCCAAACCTCTGCGACCACGGTTTCTTTTTAGTGCATCAGACGAATCAGCAATATGTTGTAATTCTTCAAGTACGAAACCTGGAATAACAAGCGCTCCCTCGATAAAACCGGTGCGACAGATATCAGCAATTCGGCCGTCGATAATAACACTGGTATCCAAAACTTTATGCTCAACGTTGGCGGCAATGCCCCCGCTTTCCTTTTTGCTTTTCTCCTTACGACCTATAGAAAATACCGCCATAATTTCATCTCTTTTACGGAATCCCACCTGAAAGCCTAAATAACCAAGCAAACCAGAAACAAGAAGTGGTAAGAAATCACCGAGAACTGGGACCGGTATACTATTGATCGGTAGGAATAATAAAAAGGCAACGATAAGTCCGATAATCAAACCTAAGGCTCCAAACATGACATCAGTAATAGGGAGCGTCAATAACCTTTCTTCACCCCAGCGGATTGCATTCACCAAGTAATCCACCAACGTATTTGCCAAAAGGTAAAACAAAACCACCCCTAGTACAGCCCCAATGTATGCTGGACGTGGAACTTCTCCAAAATTGAGCAAATCATTCAAAAATGAGAAAAATGCAGGTCCAAACTGATACCCCAGTCCTCCACCAACGATAACAAAGAAAACCTTGCAGATTCGTTTTAACATAGGCTCACCTCCTCTTATTAATATAGACAGAAGATCTAACAAAAAAACCTAGTCTCCTGCAAATGATTTGAATGGTTTGTCTCATATCTCTTTCCCCTCACTATAACAAAATATTTTTTATAGTGTCAAATAGCCGGAAATTTTAACACAGCTTCAACATGTACGTCAATCAAAAAAGCATAAATTTGTAAAACCAGCAAAAATTCTAACGTTTGACAGATGGATTAAGGAGTTTCTATAATAAACCATAACCAAGTGAATAGAATTTTCTGACTCCCCCTCATCAGAGAACAGAGGTGAATACTATTGTCTAGTGAAATCAAGGATTTTCAAGAACAAGTTTCCAACCTACTGATTAGACATCGGAGTATTTTAGATGTCATGACTAAGCTGCAGGAGTCTAGCGCTCGAACAAACCGAGCATTGACGAAAGCGGTAACTGATTGTGGATGCGTGGAGATTACTGCCTTAAAGCAAGCATTTGATCCTGCAAGTACTTTACACGATAACCAACCTCATCTAGATACGCATTTTTCAGGACAGCTTTGTGAACATTGTCGGGACACCGTAACCGCTGAAATTGGGAAAAACTTATTTTACTTAGCTGCCCTTTGCAACGTCACTGATATTTCCTTATCCAAAGTACTCGAGGTTGAAACAGACCGGCTCAATACGTTAGGAGTTTTTAATCTCTCCTAGCATCAATTGTTCTTTTCTCTCTATACTACGGATGAACCCACAAGAAAGTTGCAACCCCCCGTTTAACTCAAACGGGGGGTTGTTTTTTGATCCTATTGGGTTATAGATAATGCTTTTTCTCTTCTTGTGATTCTCTTTTTCTTACCTTGCGAATAAAATATTCAACGTTTTTTTTTATCCCATACAAAGCATATAGTGCGAGAGGCACAAATACCAGTTTGGAAATTTGATTAGGGAACATGACCGCAATAATAATTACACCAACGATGATTATTGGGGCAATCCAATATGCTGATTTCGGAATCCCTACTTTTTTGAAGTTTGGGTATTTCACGCGCGATACCATAAGGTAAGCAAGCATCAGCATTCCAAGTGCCAAGATGGTTGTTGGAAATACTTCATGAAATAGTGCCAGTGTAGCTAGTACACCACCAGCAGCCGTAATAGGCAAGCCAATAAAGTAACCAGGAACACCCGCTTGTACATTAAAACGTGCTAAGCGACAAGCTCCACAAATTGGGAAAAGTGCCGTGATGATAATACCTACTACACTAATTTCTTGCAAAGCAACTACATACATAATAAAGGCTGGTGCTACCCCAAAAGATATAACGTCCGATAATGAGTCCAATTCTTTTCCAAATTCACTTTGTGCATTTAACATACGTGCTACACGACCATCCAAACCGTCCAACAGCATTCCGACGATTACTGTAATGGCTGCGAAATCAACATAATCGTTAAATGCCAAGATCATTGCTACTATACCTAAAAATAGGTTGCCTAGAGTGAGCATGTTCGGCAATGCTTTCACAATCATAGTCTACCTCCGTTAATTATCATCCCACGATATTCTATCCCTACTGCTGACTGGTAATTGGTAAGAGTAGAAAAAGGGGGTAATTTATACCTGTTGACTTTAAAAAGAAAACCGTAGCATAATCCCTTCATACTAATAGAACTAAATGTGCCTGTCAATGAACACTTGTTCTTGGATTCTTCTCAATCCGTCCTTAATGGCACGTGCCCTAATCTCACCAATTCCTTCTACATCGTCCAATTCCTCGATAGTAGCCATCATGATGAAGTGTAGGTTACCAAAGTGGCAAATGAGATTGCATATGACAGTGGAAGGAAGTCTAGATATTTTACTGAGCAATCGATATCCACGTGTCATCACTGCCTCGTCCGACATCTTATTCATATTTATATACCCCAATAAGCGAAGAAAGACGCTTGGATCCATCAATTCCTCAGGACTGAGCTTACTCATCTCGTTTAAGACTTGCTTAGTATCCACCTTATCGTCTCTTGCATAGTCTAAAATGAGCAGTTCCGCCTCTTGTTCCACATTGACTACAAGCTCTTCTAGCTGCAGGTTAATTAACCGACCCTCGGTGCCTAATTCCAGAATATATTTTTTCATCTCTAACTTTATACGGATGACCATCTCAATCCGTTGCATAACCGATACAATTTCATGAACAGTGACTAATTGTTCAAATTCTAGGGCACTTAGATTTGTAAGCCCTTGCTCTAATACCATCTTATATCTTTCCAAAGTTTGAAGTGCTTGATTCGTTTTTGCCAAAATAACACTAATATCTTTAATAACATAGCGCTGAGTCCCTTGGTATAAAGTAATTACATTGCGCCTCTGAGAAATAGCTATAACCAAATGGTTAGTTAATCGTGCTGTTCGATCGGCTGTCCGATGCCTGGTTCCAGTTTCATTAGAAACAACAGCCCCACTGGGCAATAGCTGCGTGTTGGCATATAAAATTCGCTTAGCGTCCTCGCTGACAACAATAGCCCCGTCCATTTTAGCCAATTCATATAAATGTGCAGGAGTAAATTCACAATCAATAAAGAAGCCACCATCAAGAATGTTTTTCATCTGTGTACTACACCCTACAACAATTAAAGCTCCTGTTTTGGCATGTAGAACGTTTTCCAATCCTTCACGAAAAGGCGTACCTGGAGCGACAAAACGCAAAGCATCCAACATCAAATATAGCTACCCCCTCAACGCATATTCCAAAGCTTCCTCTACATTCTTCACACCAATTACCTCAATGCCTGAAGGCTTTTCTAGTCCTCGCATGCTTCTCTCCGGAATAATGACACGCTTAAAGCCCAGTTTTTCCGCTTCACGTATACGTTGCTCAATTCGAGAAACACCGCGTACTTCACCTGTTAAACCAATTTCTCCAATCACTACGTCATATGGATTTGTAGAATGATCTCGAAAACTACTAGCAATGCTCACTGCAATAGCTAAATCAATGGCAGGCTCATCCAGGCGAACACCACCAGCTACATTTACATAGGCATCTTGGTTTTGTAGCATCAAGCCTACTCGTTTCTCCAAAACGGCCATAATCATAGCAATTCGCTGATGATCTACTCCTGTTGCCATTCGACGTGGAGTAGCAAAGCTGGTTGGGGAAACCAATGCCTGTAGTTCAACAAGTACAGGGCGAGTCCCTTCCATACTCGCTACTACTGTTGATCCAGCAACTCCAATCGGACGTTCGGCTAAGAATAGTTCAGAAGGATTTTCTACTTCAGTAAGTCCTTTTTCTTTCATTTCAAAAATACCCATTTCATTTGTGGATCCAAATCGGTTCTTAACTGCCCGTAAAATACGGAAGGTATTATGTCGATCTCCTTCAAAGTAAAGAACAGCATCAACCATATGCTCAAGCATACGCGGTCCAGCGATTGCTCCTTCTTTTGTAACATGTCCGACAATAAAGATAGCAATACCTTTACTTTTTGCTATTCGCATGAGGTGGCTGGTACACTCTCTGACCTGAGCTACACTACCTGCTGCAGATGTGACAGCAGGATGAAAAATGGTTTGGATTGAGTCAATTATGACCACATCAGGGTCTACAAACGTTATCTGCTCCTCCACCTGCTCCAAGTCAGTCTCTGTCACTACTAGCAGATTTGATGTTTGCACACCAAGTCGATCAGCTCGCATTTTAATTTGTTTAACAGACTCCTCACCGGAGATATACAACACTTTATTATTCTGATGTGCGAGAGCAAAAGAAGTTTGGAGAAGTAAAGTAGACTTTCCGATCCCCGGGTCTCCTCCAACAAGCACCAGTGATCCCAAAACTAATCCGCCACCTAATACACGGTTTAATTCACCTAAAGTGGTATCTAATCGTGGTTCTTCGTCACTTATTACCTCTGTGATTGGTTGTGCTTTTTGTTTGGTGGACATTCCACGCTCTCTGCCACCTACTTGTTTACGTTCTAATTCTTCAACCAGTGTATTCCAATTATTACAGCCTGGGCATTTGCCCATCCATTTGGGACTTTCGTACCCACAATCCTGACACACAAACTTTGTTTTTACTTTTGACATATAACATACTCCCGTATCTATAAATTCATTCTACTGTTGTTCGTGCAAGTTCTGTTAAATCCTGCTAATGAAAAGCATTTTTATATCACCTTACATTTATGCTAGCTGTATAAAAAATATCCCCGAATCATCTTCGGGGATACATACTGCTTCCTTCTGAAATTATACCATGTTTTGCTTCACGATTAGTTTATTTTGTTACTTTTACTTGTTCTAAGCGTTTTACCGTTAATTTGCCATCTTCAGCCTCAATTTGAACGGTATCTCCTTTAGTGATCGTACCCTTGAGCAATTCTTCAGACAAGCGGTCTTCGATGTTCCGCTGAATAGCTCGGCGTAATGGTCGTGCACCATAGGCAGGATCAAAGCCCTCTTTAGCGAGAATTTTCTTGGCCTCTTCGCTTAGATTAAAATCAATCTCTTGTTCCACTAAGCGTTTGCGCAAGTCCTCAGTCATCAACGTAACGATTTTTTCAATATGCTCCTGTTCTAAAGAGTGGAACACAATAATTTCATCAATACGGTTCAAGAACTCTGGACGGAAGCTACGTTTCAATTCATCCATCACTTTATCTTTCATATCTTGATATTTCTTTTCAGAATCATTCGTAGTAAAGCCAAGGGAGCTATTTTTCCTAATCATGCTAGCACCCACATTGGATGTCATGATGACTACCGTATTACGGAAATCAACTGTCCGTCCTTTAGAGTCTGTTAATCGTCCATCATCAAGCACTTGTAATAAAATATTAAAGACATCTGGATGTGCCTTTTCAATTTCGTCTAACAAAATGACTGAGTATGGTTTACGGCGAACCTTTTCTGTCAATTGACCGCCTTCATCATAACCTACATATCCTGGAGGCGCACCAACAAGACGAGCAGTAGTATGCTTCTCCATATATTCAGACATGTCTACACGAATCATGGCATCTTCATCACCAAATAATGTTTCAGCGACGGCACGTGCCAATTCTGTTTTACCTACCCCTGTTGGACCCAAGAAGATGAACGAACCGATCGGGCGTTTTGGATCTTTTAAACCAGCACGAGCACGGCGTACTGCACGGGCAACCGATTTTACAGCCTCATCCTGCCCAATAACTCGGTCGTGTAGAATATCTTCCATTTTTAACAGGCGTTCCGTTTCTTCTTCTTTCAATTTCAAAACAGGAATACCAGTCCAGTTAGCTACCACATGAGCGATATCCTCAGGAGTAACTTCCATGTTTAGTTTTCCTTGTCTCTCTTTCCAATCCTTCTTAGTGGAATCGAGCTCCTCGCGTAGTTTTTGTTCCTTATCTCTCAAGGCCGCAGCTTCCTCAAATTCCTGAGATTGTACTGCTGCGTCCTTTTCTTTACGAACCTCTTCTAATCGAACTTCTAATTCTTTCAGGTTAGGTGGTACTGTAAAAGATTGCAGGCGAACTTTGGAAGCTGCCTCGTCAATCAAATCAATAGCCTTATCTGGTAAAAAGCGATCAGATATATAACGATCAGACAATTTCACCGCTTGATCAATTGCTTCATCTGTAATTTTCACACGGTGATGGGCTTCATAACGATCACGTAAACCACTCAAAATTTTAATTGCATCTTCTGGAGTTGGTTCATCTACTTGAATTGGTTGGAAGCGACGTTCGAGCGCAGCATCCTTCTCAATGTATTTTCGATACTCATCCAAGGTGGTGGCCCCTACGCACTGTAGCTCACCGCGAGCAAGAGCTGGTTTTAGGATATTGGATGCATCAATCGCTCCCTCAGCCCCACCTGCTCCAATTAATGTATGCAACTCGTCAATGAACAGAATAATATTTCCTGCTTGACGAATTTCATCCATGATTTTTTTCAGACGATCCTCAAATTCACCACGATATTTGGTACCTGCTACCACTGTACCCATGTCTAAAGTCATGACGCGTTTATCACGTAATGTTTCTGGGATTTCATTATTAACAATTTTTTGGGCAAGACCCTCTGCTATTGCGGTCTTACCAACACCCGGTTCCCCAATTAAGACTGGGTTATTTTTTGTCCGTCGGCTCAATACCTGAATGACACGTTCAATTTCTTTCTGACGACCAATCACCGGATCAAGTGAACCTTCTTTAGCGATAGTCGTCAAGTCCCGTGCCAATCCATCTAAAGTAGGAGTATTGGCTGAAGCATTGCTTCCAGATGGTTGATGTGATGACATCATTTCTGAGCTACCCAATAATTGCAATACCTGTTGACGCGCCTTATTTAGGCTCACACCTAGGTTGTTCATGATCCGCGCAGCAATTCCTTCTCCCTCGCGAATCAGACCTAACAAAATATGTTCAGTTCCCACGTACGTATGACCTAGCTTGCGAGCCTCGTCCATGGACAACTCAATTACTTTTTTAGCTCGTGGAGTGTAGTTTGGTGTATAGTTTGTCGTGTTTGCCGGTTGTTCAGGAGCACGACCGATTAAAGATTCTACTTCACTTTGAATTTTATCAAGGCCGAGACCGAGAGCTTGAAGTGCTTTTGCCGCAATTCCTTCTCCCTCACGGATCAGACCTAAAAGGACATGTTCAGTCCCTATATCTTTGTGACCTAAGCGAACTGCCTCTTCCAATGCTAAAGCTAATACTTTTTGTGCACGCTCTGTAAATCGTCCAAACATCATAGTATAAGCACCTCCATTACTCTTCTCTTATGAATTACATTTTAGTCGTTCCCTGATAACATAAGCTCTACGTTCATCACGTTGTTCTGCTGTTAGTTTCTGCCCAGCATCATATTGTAAAAAGCCGGGTTGTGTGCTTACTAACAGCTCATTCACAACAAATGGGCTACATGCTTGCAAATATCCCAAATCTATACCTAATCGTACATCAGATAAACGCTGCGCCGCTTCCTTTGATTCTACCGTTCTTGCATGAGTCAAAATCCCATAAGAACGGAAAATCTTATCCTCAATAGATATGCGATTATGCTCTTGCAAATACTGACGTGCTTCACGCTCTTGTTCAATAATCTGACTTGCAACGCTGTATAGATTGGAAATAATATCTGCTTCTGACATACCGAGTGTCACTTGATTGGAGAGCTGAAAGAGATTTCCAACAGCTTCGCTTCCTTCCCCATACAGGCCACGAACAACCAAGCCTACTTGAGTAATAGCTTGCAAAATTCGATTGATTTGTTGGGTCATCACAAGTGCCGGTAAATGTAACATGACAGAAGCACGTATACCTGTACCTACGTTTGTAGGACAACTGGTTAAATATCCTCGTTTTTCGTCAAATGCATAATTGACTTGTTTTTCGAAGATGTCATCCATCTTGCTTCCTCTTTCCCAGGCCTCACGCAATTGAAAGCCTGGCAAGAACACCTGAATGCGTAGATGATCTTCTTCATTCACCAATACACTGATAGATTCGTCCTCACTTAAAATGACAGCACCTTTTCTTGATTCCTCTGCCAAATTAGGGCTGATGAGATGTTTTTCTACCAGTACTCTCTTTTCGAGAGGCTTCATCTCCTCCATGCACAACAGTTCGAAGGAACCTTTTTTCTTCATAGAAGGAGAATCAATTACTTCTTGTACTTTGCGTACGACCTCTTCTGCTTGTGAGTCAGTAGCTAGGAGTGGAAATGGATGTTGACGTAGGTTCCTGGCAATGCGCAACCGTGTACTAATAACAATATCAGAGTCAGGACCCTCGCCTTTCATCCAATTACTCCATGGATGCTGGGTAAAACGCTGTAGGGACATACTTGATGTTCACCTCCACCATTTATTCACTTGGATTGTTCAATCTTTTGTTCCAATGCACGAATACGGTCTCTAATTTCTGCTGCCTTCTCAAACTCCTCTGTAGCAATATGTTGTTGCAGAGCAGTTTTTAGTTGCTGTAAATCCTTTTTTATCTTTAGCTGGCTACCTGTACGTTCAGGTACTTTCCCCATATGCTGGGTATTTCCATGAATTCTTCTGAAGAGCGGATCGAGTTTAGCTCCGAAATGGTTATAACAATCACTACAACCAAAGCGACCACTCTTGCTAAATTGTGTATAGGTTAAACCGCATGTTTCGCAACGCGTAAGCGGAGAAACCGCATTTTGGCTAATCTGCTGACTATTGACACCTTTGTTCATCGGATCAAAATTTAATAGACCAGCCAATAAATTATTTAGACCAAAGTTCCCAAACCCTGAGAAATATTCACCTTTTTCCTTAGCACATTGCTCGCAAATATGAGTCTCAGACTTTTCACCATTTACGATTTTGGTAAGATGTAAGGTTGCTGGGCGTTTGCCGCACTCTTCACAATTCATAATAAGAATCCTCCTTACAAGTCAATCGGTACATTCAGACTTCAGGGTTAATTCCATTTCTGCAAAGTGTAACTTTTATGTTATTAGGATTGTTGTAATCATATGCTTTAAAATACTGGCTCTCAACTGATCACGCAAAGGTGTGTTAACCATCAGAACCTGCCTTGAGGTAGCTACCTTCATTAAAGTGGCTTCTCGTAGATTAATCCATCTTTCTTCCACTAAACGATCAATAATAGAGTAGCCATAAGATTGACTTATACTATCTCCAATCATTTCTTCTGTCAAAAGCTCTTGTAATGTTTCCCTACACAAAATCTGTGCTTTGCGAATCCGGATAAAGCCTCCACCGCCACGTTTACTTTCAACAATATATCCTTTTTCAATAGAGAAACGAGTGTTAATAACGTAATTAATTTGGGACGGTACACATTGAAACTTTTCGGCAATATCACTCCGCTGAATTTCAATAGCTCCATTCGGACTCTCCTGAAGTATGCTCTTTAAATGCTGCTCAATGATGTCCGATATATTTCGCAAAGTGTCGCCTCCTTGCCTAAGAATATGCTTGATGCTAAGGGCCTCAAAATTAATTTTTTTGTTAGTTAATTTGACTTTGACTATCTTTGACTTTTATTATAATTACTTTTTTATTTACTTTCAACCCTTATTTCCCTTACTCCTTTATTTTGGTCAAAAAAGGTCTATTTCAACCTGTATCAATCAAAAAACCACCTCGAAATGATATTATCCCCTTTTAGTAGACAGTAAGAAGCAAGACCCCTTACTGTATTAACTAGGAGGGGAATTTTCTATGGGGGAAATTAGAAAAACATATTCAAAGGATTTTAAGTTAAAAGCCGTACGGCTTTATTTGAGCGGTGAACAAGGGTACAAAACACTTACAAGGGATCTCGGCATTAGTGACCCTTCTATTTTAAGAAGATGGGTTGATCATTATAGAAAGGAAGGTATACAGGGACTAGATGAAAAACGCGGGAGAACAAAAAATCCTCTTAGAGGAAGACCACGAATAAGGCCAGAGAGTACGGAGGAAGAGATAGTTCGATTACGTGCAGAGAACGAATTCTTAAAAAAGTGGCTAGGTCTAGAAAAGAGGTGAAACCGAAAGATAAATGCTGTTTTTTCGAGCTTATTAAAGAATTGTCTAAAAAGTATTCTATTACTTTATTGTGTAAAATTACGAAAGTATCTCGTAGTGGTTTTTACAAGTGGCTTTCTCGTGAGAAACACCCCACCTCAAAACAATTGGTAAATGAAAAATTAAGAGAAATGATCATGGAGTGTCATCAAGAGGTCAAAGGTATTTACGGGTATCCCCGAATAAAAGTGTGGTTATTTAGAAGGTACGGGCTAAAAGTCAATCATAAACGTGTGTATCGCATTATGAAGGAACTTGGGATACAAGCGCTAATCCGTAAAAAACGAAAATTCTTTGGGCGCAAAGAGAAGGTTGTCATCTCCGAAAACAAGCTGAATCGAAATTTTTGCGCCTCACGGCCAAATGAGAAATGGGCTACAGATATTACCTACATACTATTTAATGGTCGCCGTCTTTATCTGTCTGTCATATACGACATGTATAACAACGAAGTTGTTGCCTACAAAACAAGCAAACGTAATGATTTACGACTCGTAATGGATACCGTAAAATTAGCGATTAAAAAGCGGGATGTAAGCGGAGTCCTCCTACACAGTGATCAAGGATACCAGTACACCTCAAAGCAGTATAACCAGTTCCTTCAGCAATATAAAATCGTAGCAAGTATGTCTAGAAAAGGTAACTGTTTAGATAACGCCTGTATTGAGGGGTTCTTTGGGCATTTAAAAACAGAGTGTTTGTACCTTCATTCGTTTCAAACAGATAAAGAAGTGGAAGAAGCTCTTCACGGTTACATTAATTTCTATAATCAGCAACGGTTTCAATCTCGATTAAAAAACCTGAGTCCGATAGAATACCGAACTCAGGTAGCCTAGATGGGGCTTGTTTAAAGTTGTCTACTTGACAGGGGCAAGATCAAATAAGGTGGTTTTTTTCTACCTATTTAAATAGATTGATAAAATGGTACCTGTTGAAGTAATTCTGCATAGCTTTTAATGACTACATCCGCATTTTTCAGCTCACCAGAATCAGCAAAGCCAAAATCACAGCCTACTGTCCATAAATGATTCTTGTTACCAGCCTCAACATCCGACTTACGATCTCCTACCATTACTGCCTGCTTAATATCATACGTTCGTAAAAGAAGGGCAACTAGATCTACTTTTGACTTAGTTTGGAAACGTCCAGCTGAGTACAGATCAGTAAAAAGATGTGTGATTTTAAAGTGTTCACATATCGCTTCCACATAACCATCCATTGCATTAGATGCTACAAAAAGCGCAATTCCCTTTTCGTGCAATGCAGTAAGTTGTTCTACAACTCCCGGATACAAGGAAACAACACCTTCGTCTAATAACTTCTCTTCGTGCTTAGCTAATAACTCAGTAGCAAGCTCTCTTGTCTTTTCATCTGCTTCCGGTAACATTACATCCCATATCTCATCTAGAACCATACCCAAGGTACTAGTAATAGCACGATCATCAGGAAGCTCACCATCCCATAGCTGACGATCTCTTAAATCTTGAAAGGTGCGTCTAAAACCTGGAATAGCCATAGACTCTGTTTGCAATAAAGTACCATCCATGTCAAAAATAACGGCATTCTGTATGCTCACTCTACCACCTCAATATTCGTGTTGTTAAATGATTGTGACCGATTTTCATGGAAATAACGCATCTCTACTGCATATCTTGTTTAATAAATGCAGCGATATCATACGCAGCAAACGGACGAGCAATCATTTCAGCTTGTTGTCGCATTGCTTTAGACTTTTGTTCATCTGAAAGCACCTGCTCAATTGAGTATATCAAATCTCGACTCTCTGTAGCGTGAACAGCACAGCCATTGTTTAACAAAAAGTGACTATTTCGTTCTTCTTGACCTGGTAATGGATTAAAAATAACCATAGGAACACGTTTGCTTAATACTTCAGCAGTTGTTAAACCACCTGATTTTGTCACAATCGCATCAGCTACTTCTAAATATTCATGGAAATTATCCACATATTTTAATGCCACTACATCATGAGAATACGAACGGTTTGTAACACTTCGATATAATTTGTCATTTAAACCTGTTAAGACGAAAATTTTTAAAGGAATATGTAATTCATCGAGACCTTGTAACACTTTATCCATAGGACCTAATCCTAATCCGCCCCCGGACAATATTAATACCTTTTGCTCCGGCTGAATTGCAAATTTAGTACGGAGCTCCTGTTTATTAAGCTCTTCTCTAAACTTGCGCATAATCGGGATGCCCATTGGTTTAAATTTTTGATGATTTTCATGATAAAGATCAACTAAGTAAAAAAGCTGTTCACTAGCAATAAAATAGTGATCAATATGATGATTTACCCAGGATGGGTGGATAGTATAATCGGTTATAACTGTATAAATTGGTTCGGTCCACTGGTTACGTCCCTTTAATACAGAGAGCATACAGCTGGCAAATGGATGCGTAGCAATAAAAGCGTCTGGTTCTACACTGTTAATCAATCGTTTCAAATTATTTGCCAGTAGCTTATTAACAAAAACATTCATATCAAACAGTCTGGTTTTCTCTGTATTATGATAAATTTTACCCCAAACACTTGGAGAGAGTTTTAATATATTCGTATAGCTTTCCAATAAAATTTTATGGAAGGTTGGACTTATATATTCAAGGGTGTCAATTACCATAGAAGCATAACCAAGTTCGCTTAACTCTTCCTGAATCGCACGAGCAGCCTGGTTATGACCGTTGCCAATGGAGGCGGAAAAGATGAGTATCTTTTTCATTTCGACTCTCCTTTGCTGTCTATTCCAACATCAGTTCATTTGCACCCAATTCTTTTTAACACTAGCACTCTTACATTTTCTGTAAGTACATAAATTAATGTCTTATCATTGGGGTACGAAGATGAGGAAGGCCTAATTCATGTAGGAAAAGTATATTTAGCCTGATTTGATCCCTATCCTTACCATATCATACCATTGGTTATAACCTAAGTCATATCTTCATGTGCATATATGTTCTAATGTTCTCTTATTTAATACGATTTAACACTGCAATAAGATACACTATGATTCCATCTAAATAATCTTTTCATAAAACGAAAAATCTCTCAACAATAATCTGTTGAGAGAATCTATTCAGTATCTTCATTCTCTGAAAACTAGATAATGAAGTCAGCATAAAGGCAATGTGGATAAGTCCTCGACCGATTAGTATTCGTCAGCTCCATGCATTACTGCACTTCCACACCGAACCTATCAACCTCATCGTCTATGAGGGGTCTTACTAGCTTGCGCTATGGGAAGTCTCATCTTGAAGGGGGCTTCACGCTTAGATGCTTTCAGCGCTTATCCCGTCCGCACATAGCTACCCAGCTGTGCCACTGGCGTGACAACTGGTGCACCAGAGGTGCGTCCATCCCGGTCCTCTCGTACTAAGGACAGCTCTCCTCAAACTTCCTACGCCCGCGACAGATAGGGACCGAACTGTCTCACGACGTTCTGAACCCAGCTCGCGTACCGCTTTAATGGGCGAACAGCCCAACCCTTGGGACCTACTTCAGCCCCAGGATGCGATGAGCCGACATCGAGGTGCCAAACCTCCCCGTCGATGTGGACTCTTGGGGGAGATAAGCCTGTTATCCCCAGGGTAGCTTTTATCCGTTGAGCGATGGCCCTTCCATGCGGAACCACCGGATCACTAAGCCCGACTTTCGTCCCTGCTCGACTTGTAGGTCTCGCAGTCAAGCTCCCTTGTGCCTTTACACTCTACGAATGATTTCCGACCATTCTGAGGGAACCTTTGGGCGCCTCCGTTACTCTTTAGGAGGCGACCGCCCCAGTCAAACTGCCCACCTGGCATGGTCCTTCCACCCGATAAGGGCGGCAAGTTAGAAACTCCGTACATCAAGGGTGGTATCCCAACGACAGCTCCACGAAGGCTGGCGCCCTCGCTTCACAGCTTCCCACCTATTCTGTACATGATGCACAAAGTTTCAATACCAGGCTACAGTAAAGCTCCATGGGGTCTTTCCGTCTTGTCGCGGGTAACCTGCATCTTCACAGGTATTATGATTTCACCGGGTCTCTTGCCGAGACAGCGCCCAAGTCGTTACGCCTTTCGTGCGGGTCGGAACTTACCCGACAAGGAATTTCGCTACCTTAGGACCGTTATAGTTACGGCCGCCGTTTACTGGGGCTTCGGTTCAAAGCTTCGCTTGCGCTAACCCATCCCCTTAACCTTCCAGCACCGGGCAGGCGTCAGCCCCTATACTTCGCCTTGCGGCTTCGCAGAGACCTGTGTTTTTGCTAAACAGTCGCTTGGGCCTTTTCACTGCGGCCTCCTCGGGCTATAAACCCTACCGAGGCGCCCCTTCTCCCGAAGTTACGGGGCCATTTTGCCGAGTTCCTTAGCAAGAGTTATCCCGCGCACCTTAGGATTCTCTCCTCGCCTACCTGTGTCGGTTTGCGGTACGGGCACCTTGTTCCTCGCTAGACGCTTTTCTTGGCAGTGTGAAATCAGGGACTTCGGTACTTATATTTCCCTCGCCATCACAGCTTGTGCTTATTGGTGTGCGGATTTGCCTACACACCACACTTACTGCTTAGACGGCCATCCAATAGGCCGCTCACCCTATCCTCCTGCGTCACGCCATTGCTCAAGCGGAACAGAGGTGGTACTGGAATATC